>JBDTNP010000243.1:0-6817 GCA_039933695.1 Betaproteobacteria bacterium
GCCGCGTCTCGTGCCGCTGGTTCAGACGTGCCCATCGGCGCAATGCCAGACGCCATGCGGCAGGCATTTCGCTCAGCACCGCGATGCGTGCGCGGACGTCCTCCGATCGCTTGTTGTCATGCGTCGATGTCGCCAGCAATTCCCCGGGCCAGTAGCGCTGGCGTTCCTGCGCCGCGGCGTGGAAGGCGGCGACGCTTACGCCGAATCGCCGCGGATCGCCGCCGACCTCGTTCAGCGCGACCAGCCGGTTGTAGACATAGAAGCTCGTGTCTTCCATCGCCTTCGCCATGACAGGGCCGGTGAATTGCTGCAGGCGGCGCGCGAAGCGATCGATGTCGGCGCGCAATGGGGCTGCCGCTTCGGCGTGCGAGGCGGTCAGAACCTGGCGCAGGAAATCGAAAGCGATCCGATCGGGGGCGGGCCGCCATTGCCGGGCGATGCCGATCGCCCAGTCGATGTAGCGCAGATCGCTCGCGCCGGGGCCGCGACCGTCGATGTAGGTGCGGTAGACCGGCAGCGCCGCGGTGTAGAGCATCACCGTGCGACGCAGGACGTTGAACGTAAGATCGCGCGTATTGCGGTCGGCCTCGGCGATGCGGGTCAGCGCGTGCGCGAGCAGGTTCAGGTCGGACGCGAGCGCGCCGGCCATGATCAGCAATTTCGCTTCGCGCAGGATCTGATCGAAATCGACCCACCCGCCGATGAAGGCGGCGTAGACACGATCGAAGCGCGACTTCGCTGCGCCGTCGACCCACAGGCCGCCGACCAGGTTGGCGAAGCGGTAGCCGGTCGTGCCCTGTACCGGCCAGTCCGCCGGCAAGGCTTCATGCTCGGCCACGATTTTTTCCACGGCGGTGTAGAGCGCGGTCACCGGCGCGGGGCTTCCGCGCTGCGCGCGCTTTGCCCCGCTCGATAGCATGGCGGAGCGCACGGCGGCGTGCAGCCGTTCGAAGTACGCCTTCGGGTCGTACAGGCCGTCGGGATGATCGATGCGCAGCGCGTCGATCTTGCGCTCGGCCACCAGACGCAACACCAGCCGGTGCGAATCTGCAAAGACCTGCGGGTCCTCGCCACGCAGCGCGGCGAGCTCGTTTATGTCGAAGAAGCGGCGGTAGTTGATGTCGTCCGCCGCGACCCGCCAGCTGGCCAGCCGGAACGACTGGCCCTCGAGCAGCGCGTGCAGCGCGTCGACGCTGGCTGCATTGCCCGGGCGGCCGTTGAGCGTCGTCACGGCCTCGCCGATGCGCATGCCGACTTCCGGCGGCCCCGCGGCAAGCGTTGCGAGCTCCCGCTTCAGGCGCTCCTTTTCGCGCCAGCGCCGGGCGAGGCTGCGCGGGGTGGCGCGGTCATAAGCGGGCAGCGCCGCAAAGGCCTGCGCCAGATCGACCAGCCGACGCGCGGCCGGGTCGCCCCCCGGAGCGTCCGGCGACGCCGCGTCGCGCAGGATAGGCGCGTACGAACGCGGATCGAGCGGGAAGCGATGCTGGAAATAGCGAATGCTGAACTCGCCAGTCTCCGAATCGAATCCAAGCTGGAGCTCCCCGCGGAGCAGCACCTCGCCATAATTGTCGGCCAGCACCGGAACCAGCACCTTCCCCGCAAGGGCGGATAGCGGCGGTGTCCAGTCGATGTCGAAGTACCCGGCGTACTGCGACGCGCGGCCGTTCTCGAGCACGTCGAGCCACCAGGCGTTGTCGCTGCCCATGACGCCCATGTGATTAGGCACGATGTCGGCCATCTGCCCCATGCCGTGCGCCGCAAGCGAGGCGGCGAGCGCCGCAAAGTCATCGTCGCTGCCGAGCTCCGGGTTGAGCTGCCCATGATCGACGATGTCGTAGCCGTGCGTGCTCCCAGGCCGCGCCTTGAGCCAGGGCGAGAGATAAATGTGGCTGATGCCCAGTTGGGCGAGATACGGCACCAGGGCCGTGGCGTCGGCGAATACGAATTCGCGATGCAGCTGCAGGCGATAGGTCGCTCGAGGAATATTCATCCCGGATCGCGGCCGAGCGACCAGCCGTCGGCAGCGGCGCGATGCGGGCTGTGCGGCGCCCGCCGCCGCCTTTCCCTGCGCAACATGCGGGCGAGCGCCCCGAAGCGGCGGTTCGACGCCCAGGATTCGAGCGGGACGTTCAGTTTGCGGCGCCAGTTCGGATATTGGTCTTCGGTGGTGCTCGGAAAGTTCACTTGCGTGTCCTGACCGAAAACGTCTTCGAGCTGCACGGCCATCACCGCCGACGGCGTGCGCGCCAGAAAACGATGCACGGCGATCATCAGATCGACGGTCATGCGACGCGGCGCATCGGCGGCGGCGAGAACCCCGGCGCGCTCGAGCGCGCTCAGCAGCCGTCCCCGATCGCGAGATCGCGCAGCCAGCTGCTCCGCATGCGTGGCCTCGTCGGGATAGAGCCGCAGCCTCCTGCGCGCGGCGATGTCGCGCCCGGTCCAGAAACCGGACAGCGTCGGCAGGTCGTGGGTGCCGACGGTGACCAGCGCCTGGGGCGGGTAACTCTCGGGCGGCGCGAATTCGGCCTCCCCGGTGCGTTCGAAATACAGCGGCCGGTACGAGAGCACTCCCGCCGCCTCCAGTCCGGCGCGCACGCCGGGTGCGACCGTTCCCAGGTCCTCGCCGATGACTAGACAATGGCTGCGCTGGCTTTCGAGCGCGACAATGCCCAGCAGCTCGGAAAATGGATACGCGACGTAGGCCCCGTCGACGGGCACCATCCCTTCGGGCACCCAGAACAGGCGCATCAGCGCCATCACGTGATCGATGCGCAGTGCACCCGCGTGTCGCATCGCCGCGCGCAAGGCAGTGATGAAGGGCGCGTAGCCTGCGCTCTTCAGACGCTGCGGCAGCATCGGCGGCAGGCCCCAGTCCTGTCCGCGCAGGTTGAAGTCGTCCGGCGGCGCTCCGATGTGCATGTTCGCCGCGTATGCGGCCGCCTGGCTCCACGTTTCCGCGCCTCCTGCGTCCGCGCCAACCGCAAAATCTCCGTACAGTCCGATGGCAAGGCCGCAGGCGCGTGCCTGTTCGCTGGCAGCGCCGAGCTGCAACTCGGCCTGCCACTGCAGGTACTGGAAATACTCGGCACGTTCGGCGTGGCGGCGATAAAGCTCGTCGTCATCGACGGCCGCAGGCGGTCGATACTCGGCTGGCCAGCTCCGCCAGCCGCCGCGATCGCCTGTGGTCGCGGCGACGTGCTCGTGCAGCGCGTCGAACAGCCCGTGCAGCTTCAGTGCCGCCCCGCGGTCGCGTTGAAAATCTCGGAACGCGCGGCCGCGCTCGCCGAGACTCGCGCCGAGCTGATGCTCGCGGAAGTGCTCGTACAGCAGCGCGAGTATGCCAAACTTCAGGTCGGCGACCGCGAGGTAGTCGACATGGTCGAACGCTCGCAAGCGGGCGAGTGCGCTCTGGAAGGCGGGGCTGTAGACGCGTCCGCGGGTTTCCTTGCAGTCGAAGAAATCGTCGACCGCCTCGACATCGATGTAGAGCACGTTCAGCGCGGCGCGGTTCGACGGGCTGTAGGGGCTCGCCGCTTCCGGTCGGGTGGGAAACAGCGCGTGCAGCGGATTGGTGCCGACGAAATCTGCGCCTGCGGCGGCCGCGACGCGGACGGCGTTGCGCAAATCGGTAAAGTCGCCGATCCCCCAGTTGCGATGCGAGCGCAGCGCGTAAAGCTGTAGCGCCAATCCCCAGATCCGGGAGCCGCCGGCGAGCAGCGGCGGGCTGTAGCAACGCGACGGCGTGACGATCAGCGGCGACGACGCGAGCCGCGCGCGTGTCGCCTCGTCGCTAATGAGCAGCGAGTGGTATCCGGTGGCCTGCGGCAGCGGGATCTCGAACATCTTTCCGTCGCCACCGGACAGCGCGACGCCTTGTAGGCTTTTGCCGGTTTCCAGATCGATCCGCCACTCGACCGACGCAGGCGGAGCGCTCGAGGGTCCGAGTTCAAGCGCGACCCGGCCGGCGCGTTCGTCGACAACGACAGCCGGCCCCATGACGCCACCTGCAGCCGCATCCGACTCCGAGGCGGACGCATCGTTGGCTGCCGCGCCGACGTCGATCCCCATCGCTCGCAGCAGGGCAAGCTTGGTTTCGTCCGGCGTCCGGCGCGACGCGCCCCACGCATCCTCGTAGCCGGCTGCGATACCGTAGCGCTCGCACAGGCGCTCGAGCGTCGCGCGCTCAGGCATCGCCGATCGCCTCTGTCGAGTCGGCGGCAAGCAGCCAGGTCGTCGACCACTGCGAAGCCAGCGCCTGCGCCGCGGACTCGCCGGTCGTATAGACGAGATCTCCCGACGGCGGCGCCCCCTTGCGGTCGGGTACGCCGCCCAGGTTGGCGAAAAGCAGCAGGCGGAGGCCGTCGTCGGTCGACCAGTGCGCGGCGAGGCTTCGCGCACCGGTGACGGCGAAACCGCAGCGCTTCGGATCGATTCTCGCCAGCATTGGAATCACGCTGTCGCGCCTGACGCTCAACAGCTGGCGATACCGGTCGAGCCACCTTGCATGCTCCAGGCTCGTGCTGGCGGCCCAGTCGAGCTTGCTTTGGGCGAACGTCGTGAGCGCCTGCGGATCGGGGATCGCGGCGACGCTCGCGGCGTCGGCAAAGCGCGCGAAGCGCGCGAACTCCTTGAGCCTCCCGGCGCGCACCGCCGCGGCAAGGACCGGGTCGAAGTCGCAGAAATACAGAAACGGCGTCGTCGCGCCGAATTCCTCGCCCATGAACAGCAGTGGCGGTGAAGGAGCCAACAAAACGATCGCGACCGTCGCGGCGAGCGCTGCCGGGTCGGCGAGCACCGTCAGCCGTTCGCCAAAGGCGCGATTGCCGATCTGGTCGTGGTTCTGCAGAAACGAAACGAATGCCGTCAGCGGCAGTCCCGCGGTCGAGGTGCCGCGTCGTCGTCCCCGCAGCGAAGAATGCTCTCCCTGATAGGCGAAGCCGGCCGTCAGGCAGCGGCCCAGATGCTTGAGCGGCGCGTCGGCGTAATCGACGTAGTAGCCGTCACGCTCGCCGGTCAGGCTGGTGTGCAGGCTGTGATGGATGTCGTCGTTCCATTGCGCGGTGTAGCGCCGGACGGCGCCGTCGGCATCACGCGCGAGAAAGGCTGCGTCATTGTCGTCGTTTTCCAGGATCAGGTGGACGTGGCGGCCGCCGGCGCACCGCTGTCGCACCGTCGCCGCGAGCTCGTCGAGGAAATGCGGCCCCGAATCGTCGCGAATCGCGTGCACGGCGTCGAGGCGCAAGCCGTCGAAGTGAAACTCGTCGAGCCAGTACAGCGCGTTATCGATGAAGAAGTCGCGCACGACACGGCTGTCATCGCCATCGAAATTGATCGCATGACCCCACGGGGTGCGATGGCGCGAGGTGAAAAACTGCGGCGCATAGCGGGAGAGGTAGTTTCCGACCGGGCCGAAGTGGTTGTAGACGACGTCGAGGAACACCATCAGGCCGCGGCGGTGGGCCGCGACCACGAGTTGCTTCAGCGCGGTGGGATCGCCGTAGCTCGCGTCGGGCGCGAACGGCAGAACGCCGTCGTAACCCCAGCCCCGCGCGCCGCTGAAATCGCCGATCGGCATCAACTCGAGCGCGGTCACGCCAAGGTCGCACAGATGGTCGAGTTTCGTTTCGATGGCGGCGAACGTGCCCTCGCGGCTGAACGCGCCGACGTGCAGCTCGTAGATGACCGCCTCTTCCCACGGTCGGCCCAGCCAACCGTCATCGTCCCAGTCGAAGCCGAACGCATCGACGACGGCGCTCGGTCCGTCGACGTCCTCCGGGTTGTACCGTGACGCCGGGTCAGGCACCGACACCTCGTCATCGATCCGATAGCGGTAGCGCGTGCCATGCTCGGCTTCGCGCGTCGTGAGCTCGAACCATCCGCCCGGCGCCCCGGATAGCGGCAACGGATGCGGCGCGCCTTCGAGACACAGCCCGACCTGGTGCGCGGCCGGCGCCCAGAGCCGGAAGCGCACCGCACCATCGTCGAGGACCATCGCCCCGAAGCCCATCTCATGCCGGCGTTTCATCGTCGCCCGGCGTGCTGCACAACACCGCCATCGAGCGGCCCTGCAACGGGTACGGCGCGCCGAACGGCAGCGGCTCGGGCGACGGCGCGTCGACGGCGATGGCGGTATCGAGCAGCACGCGCCAATGCGTCAGCCGCGGCTTGGGCAGCACAAAAGTGATCGCTTCGTGATCGGCGTTCAGCAGGAGCAGCAGGTCGTCGTCGTCGAGCGCATCGCCATGGTCGTCGCTTTCGGCCAGGCCGTGTCCGG
Organism: Betaproteobacteria bacterium; assembly: GCA_039933695.1. Classification (GTDB taxonomy): domain Bacteria; phylum Pseudomonadota; class Gammaproteobacteria; order Burkholderiales; family Casimicrobiaceae; genus PALSA-1003. Next base: position 6,278 of record JBDTNP010000243.1, read on the forward strand.
ACAGGAAAACGCCGAGGCAGCGCGCGAAGCCCTGGTTCCAGTCGTCCCCGGTGATCTCCTGACCGTCGGGATTGAGCCAGGCGATGTCCTTGGCATCCGCGGCGACGATCGAGCGACCATGAAAGAACGTGCGGCGGCGAAAAAGCGGATGGCCGTTGCGCAGCGCGACCAGCCGATGGGTAAAGTCGATCAGGTTCTGCGCGTCCGGCCCCAGCTTCCAGTCGACCCACGACAGCTCCGAGTCCTGGCAATAGGCGTTGTTGTTGCCCTGCTGCGTGCGGCCCATTTCATCTCCGCCGAGGAGCATCGGAACGCCCTGCGAGAGCAGCAAGGTAGTGAGGAAATTCCGCTTTTGCTGTTCGCGCAGCGCCCGGACCGCCGGGTCGTCGGTAGGGCCTTCGACGCCGCAATTCCAGCTCCGATTGTCATTTTCGCCGTCGCGCCCGTTTTCGCCGTTGGCCTCGTTGTGTTTTTCGTTGTAACTGACGAGATCGTGCAGCGTGAATCCGTCGTGCGCAGTGACAAAATTGACGCTTGCGG
>JBDTNP010000244.1:0-6605 GCA_039933695.1 Betaproteobacteria bacterium
CCGGATCCGGTTCGGATTGCGCGCGTCGTACGCCGGATGCGACAGCAGCCCGCGCACGCGCTCCAGCGTGCCGGGCCGGCACGAGGTCGCCTGCAGCGCCAGCCACTTGTCCATGACCAGCGGATTGTCGCGCCATCGCGCCTCGAATCGCGCCATTGCGATGTCGCGCGCGTCGGCCGCCGTGTCGTTCAGCGCCGCCAGAGCGGCGACGGCGTCGGTCATGTTGTCGGCGGCGTCAAACTGCGCCAGCGCGAGCGCGTGCGAGGCCGCATCGTCGCGCGCGGTCAGGTAGGCGAGACAGACGTTCTTCAGCGAACGTTGCGCGACTTGCACCGGGTCGGCCGAGTACGCGCCGGCGCTGCGGTGCGAGGCGAAGGCATCCTCGAAGTCGGCGGCAAGGTCTCGCGCCAGCGCCGCCATCGTCGTCGTTCGCGCGCGGTGCAGGGCGTCGATATCGATCGGCGTCTGCCGATCGGCGAGGATGCTGAGCCGCGGCGGCTTGAGAGCGAGCGCGAGCAGCGCCGGATCGCTGGTCCGGTCGGCAAGCAGCGCCCTGACGACCTCGAAGAGCGCGGGTCGCAAGGCGAACGCCGCGCCTTCGTTGCCGCGGGCTGCTTCGCCGAGGATCGAACGCGAAAATATCCGTTGCGCCGCGTCCCAGCGGCATACCGGATCGGAATCGTGCGCGGCGAGCAGCACCAGTTCTGCTTCGCTGTAGTCATAGTCGACCTTGACCGGCGCCGAGAAGCCGCGCAGCAGCGACGGCACCGGCGGTTCGCGCACATCGATGAAGCGGAACGACTCGCGCGCCTGCCTCACGTGCAGCACCGCGGTGGTGACGGACGTCGCCGACCCCTTGCGTTCTCCGTCCAGATGCAGCGGCAAGTCGTTTCCGTCGCGGCTGACGAGCCCCACCGCCAGCGGAATATGCAAGGGGCGCTTGCCTGGCTGGCCGGGCGTCGGCGGACACGATTGCGCGACCTCGAGGACGAAAGTCTGCGCCGCGGCGTCGTAATCGCCCTGCACCGCGAGTGTCGGCGTGCCGGCCTGGCTGTACCAAAGGCGGAACTGGGCGAGATCGATCCCCGACGAGTCCTGCATCGCCTGCACGAAATCGTCGCAAGTCACCGCCTGGCCGTCGTGGCGTTCGAAGTACAGGTCCATGCCGCGGCGGAAACCCGGCTCCCCGAGCAGCGCGCGCTGCATCCGGATCACTTCGGCACCCTTTTCGTAGACGGTCGCCGTGTAGAAATTGTTGATCTCGGCATAGCTGTCGGGGCGCACCGGATGCGCGGTCGGGCCGTCGTCCTCGGCGAATTGCTGGGCGCGCAGGAAATCGACCGCTTCGATCCGCTCGACCGCGCGCGAGCCGACGTCGCTCGAGTATTCCTGATCGCGGAACACTGTCAGGCCTTCTTTCAGCGACAGCTGGAACCAGTCGCGGCAGGTGACGCGGTTGCCGGTCCAGTTGTGAAAGTATTCGTGCGCGATGACGCCCTCGATGTTCGAATAATCGGCATCGGTCGCGGTTTCAGGATGGGCCAGCAGCAGCTTGCTGTTGAAGATGTTGAGACCCTTGTTCTCCATCGCGCCCATGTTGAAGTCATCGGCGCAGAAGATCATGAAGGTGTCGAGATCGTATTCCCGGCCGTAGCGTTCCTCGTCCCAGCGCATCGCGCGCTTCAGTGCCGCCATCGCGTGATGACATTTGGCGAGATTGGCCGGCGTCGAGAAAATACGCAGCGCGACCTTGCGTCCCGATGCCGTGACGAACCCGTCGTCGAGCGAGGCCAGGTCGCCTGCGACCAGCGCGAAGAGGTACGAGGGCTTCGGATACGGGTCGTGCCAGACCGCGTAATGCCGGCCAGTGTCGCCGGCGACGGCGCCACGTTCGATCAGATTGCCGTTCGAAAGCAGCACCGGGGAGCGCTTACTGTCGGCGACGATCGTCACCGTGTACCGCGCCAGGACGTCCGGCCGATCCTGGAAAAAAGCGATGCGGCGAAACCCTTCGGGTTCGCATTGCGTGCAAAATACTCCGGACGACAGGTACAAGCCCTCGAGCGCGCGATTGGCCGCCGGCTCGCATTCCGAGACGATGTGCAGTACACCAGCGTCGGGCAGTGCCGGAAACGTGATGCCGGCCGACGAAAGCGCGTATGCCTCCATGGCCAGCGGCCGGCCGTCGAGGGTGACGTCGATCAGCCTCAGCTGCTCGCCGCAGAGCACCAGCGCGGCGCCACGCTCGGCCGCCGGATTTCTGTGGTAGGCGAATCGCGCCGTCACCCGCGTGACGCCGGGGTCGAGCTCGAAGCGCAGCTCGACGTCTTCGACGAGGTGCGAAGGCGGGCGATAGGCGAGCCGTTGTACGACCGGCGGCGCCGAGTCGCGAGGGAGCATCAGCGCTTGACGTCCAGCAGTTCGACGTCGAAGACCAGTGTCGCCCCTGGCGGAATGACGCCGCCGGCGCCGCGGCTGCCGTATCCCATGTCCGCAGGGATGATCAGCATGCGCTGTCCGCCGACTTTCATGCCGGCCACGCCTTCATCCCAGCCGCGTATTACGCGCCCTTCGCCGAGCGGGAAAACAAACGGCTCGTTGCGATCGCGCGACGAGTCGAACTTGGTCCCCTTGTGGTCGGGTGCAGCGGGCGCATAAAGCCAGCCAGTGTAGTGAACAACTACCGACGCACCTTTGATCGCTTCTGCGCCGGTGCCGACCTTCTTGTCGATCTTTTGCAATTCGTTCAATTTGGCATCCATCTTGCTAGACGTGGTTGAAGAGTCCGTCGTGGCTGTCTGTGCGAACACGAGGCAGGCAGTGAACATCAGTGCGGCCGAAAGCAGGAGCGGCATCTGCCTGATGGAAAACGCGGCGGAAAATGAGACGCCAGGCACGTAGACCTCCGGGATGAGCGCGACGGACAAATTGCGCGCTAAGATTTCGACGAGGCGTAAATTTTACTCCAATTCGATGCCGTTTTTTGCGCGGCCGACCGATTTCGGCTATAAATCAGGGCTCCTCCGCAACTCGGCAATCATGTCGACGAGGCCGCTATGAGCGCGATGTCCGGCACGGGTAGAGGGCAGAACTCAGAGCAGAGCCATCGTCGGCAAACTGGCTCAATGAAAGCGATGTTTGGATTTTTGACTCCGCACGGAAAGGACTCCGGCGATCCGCTGCAAAGCGCGAAAGCCGCGGCCGCATGGCTCCGGCAGCTGCCGGCGCTCGATGTCATCGGGCGGCAGCAGCACGTGATTCAGGCGCTGGACGCGGTGCGCGGAGCGCAGCGGCCGATCGAGTTGAACCGCATCAATGCGATCGAATTCGTCGATGCCGCGCTCGGCGCCGATCGTCGCCAGCTGATCAAGCAGTACATCGAAAACGTCGAGAACTCGCCCAAGCTGGCCGAGCGCATCTGGCAGGCGCTGTGGGAGATGAGTCAGGCGTTCACGCTCGCCTATCAGCAGGCGCTCGAAAGCGCGTTGCCGCAGGCGGGCAACGCACGCTGGCGCGCGGCGCTGCCGCTGCTGTTCGTGCGCTTCGTCCACTTCCACGGCACCGACGCCAAGCTTCGCGTATTCAAGTACGAGCGCTGGATCCCGGGCAAATGGATCGAGCTGCATCAGGCCTATCTCCGCGCGTGCGAGCTGCAATGCGATCGGCAGCCGGTGGTGCTGCCCGCCGCGGGACAGGGGGCGCAGCAGTGGTCGGTCGAGCAGGAATTCCTGTACGTGCTTCTGGTGCATCAGCTCAACACCGGCAACCTCAATCCGACCGAAATCGATTGGGCGAGCTCGCAGCTGCGCGCATGGACCCGGCGCCTCGAACTCGAGCAGATTCCCCGCTCGCTGGAAGGATTTTTCGTCGATCTGGCCGGACGCGAAGGCCTGGTGCGGCGAACCGGCAACGATCGCGGCTCGGTGCTGCGCTATCTCGACACGACGCCGCTGGCCGATGGCCTCGAGCGTGCAATCACCGCACTGCGCGACGCGGAGCTCACCGATCAGGGCCCGGTCGCCGCGATCAATCAGCAACGGCTGTCGGTGCTGCGCAAGATCCAGCCGGCTGTCTCTCCGACGTCGGAGACCGAACTGCGTCGCGATCCGCGTGTCGCCGTTGCCGTGTCGGCCCGCGTGCGCATCGGCCTCTCGCGCATTTGCCAGGACCTGGGGGCGCAGGCGTCGGGCGAGAACGGCAGTGAGGTCAGCGCCGGCACCGAGCAGATCGAAGTGTTTGCCGTCGCCGGCGCGCCGCGTCTGAGGCGCAAGCTGCCATCAGAGGACGATTCGCTGGCGGTGAGCCTTTCATCGTGGACCGATCCGACCTGGGAAATCAAGGACCGCAGCGTTGCCGGACTGCGCATTGCGGCGACCGGCGGCATCGGCCAGAGCCTGACCCTGGGGACGTTGGTCGCGGTGCGCCAGTCCGACGTCGCCGGGTGGCTGCTCGGCGTCGTGCGGCGCCTGAACAAGGTTTCCAACGAGGAAGTCGAAGCCGGCGTCAACATCATCGCGGAACGCGTTGTCGCGGTGACCCTGGCGGCGAAACGGCGCGCGAACGAGGATATGGGCTACGTGATCAACGGGCTCGACATGTCGACGATGGGCGAGCGCTTCGAGGGACTGTACCTGCCGCCGCCTTCGCGTCCCGACAAGCCGCTGGCGATGAAGACGATCATTGTGCCGACCTCCGAATATGCCGAAGGGCGCAACGTCCTGCTGACCACGGCGCGGTCGGTGTACACGGTCTCGATGCGTCACCTGGTCGAGCAGCGCCCCGACTGGAGCTGGGCCACGATCCAGCTCGTCGACAAGAAGGTCCGCGAGGAAGCCGCGTGAGCCCGCGGCGAGGGGCCCCGCGCGCGTAGCGCGTGGGGATCGCGCGAGGCGAATCGCGGCAGGCGGCCGACACGCGCAAAGGGAAACTGCGGTGACGGTGGCGGAGGCCGCGCGTGAGGCGCAGGCAGGGCTCCCGCGCGTAGCCCCTAATCCAGAGGCCGGAACTTAAGCGTCAGGTTGCGCTGGAACAGATCCGGTGAATCGGGACGCGGCAGCGGCGACGCCTTGATGATCGCCCGTTGCACCGCCTCGTCGTAGGCGCGATTGCCGCTGGACTTCTTGAGCTGCACATCGATGATCTCGCCGGTCGGCAACTGCACGACGTCGAAGATCGCTTCCGGATTGCCCGCGATCTCCGGCGGCACGACGACGTTCCCCTTGACCTTGGCCTGGATGCGACGGATGTAGTCGGCGTTGGCGCGAGCCTTCGCCGCGTCCGCGGCGCGTGCGGCGGCAGTCTGCTCGCGCGCGGCTTGCGCCTTCAGCGCCTCGGCCTCGCGGGCCTGGTGCTCGCGCACTTCGGCCAGCCGTTTTTCCTCGACCTTCTTTTTTTCCGCGTCGACACGCTCCTTTTCCTTGCGCTCGCGATCGGCCTGTTCTTTCTTGCGCTGCTGCTCTTGCTTTTCCTTCAACGCGATCTCCGCCCTGGTCGGCGGCGGCGGCTCGGCTTTCGGGGCCGGCTTCGGCGGCTCGGGCGGCGGCTTCGGTGGCTCCGGCTCGGGTTTCGGCGGCTCGGGCTTCGGCGGCTCGGGCTTCGGCGGTTGCGGCGGCGGCGTTTCGCTCGGTGGCGCATAGAGCTCGACGCTGACCGGCTCGGGCTCGTGATTCTGCCAGTTGACACTGACGATCAGAAATACGACGAACGCGAGATGGACGGCAACGGCGAGGATCGCGGCAATCCACTTGCCGACCGACCAGCCGGGCGCGGGACGCGACGGGGGCACCTCGATCAGCCTGGCTGCCGGCGCGCGAGCAGGCCCACCTTGCTCACCTTGTTCCGCTGCAGCATGTCGAGCACGGCGACGACGGCTTCGTAACGGACATCGGAATCGGCGGCGATCACCACCGCCTGTTCGGGCGACTGCTTTTGGCGCGCCTGTATGCGTGCAATCAGCTCGTCGCGGGATACGCGCACCGGCGACGCGGTGCCTTCCTTGAGCATCAGCGTCGCGTCGCGCTTGATCTGTATCTGCATCGGCGCGACCGGCGTCGTCAGCACGCTTCCCACGCTGGGCAATGTGATTTCGCCCGGCGTGATCAGCGGCGCGGTGATCATGAAAATCACCAGCAACACCAGCATCACGTCGATGTACGGAACGACGTTGATCTGGTTGATCGACTTGCGCGGGCGGCGCATCGCGTCACCCCTGCCGCTGCAGGATGTTGGAGAATTCCTCGATGAACGTCTCAAAGCGCGTCGCCAGCCGGTCGACGTCGTGCGTATACCGGTTGTACGCGACGACCGCCGGAATCGCCGCGAACAACCCAAGCGCGGTGGCGATCAGCGCTTCGGCGATGCCCGGCGCGACCTGCGCCAGCGTCGCCTGGCTGACGCTCTGCAAGCCGCGAAACGCGTTCATGATTCCCCACACGGTGCCGAACAGCCCGATGTAGGGACTGACCGAGCCGACGGTCGCGAGCCCCGCGAGATTCGCTTCCAGGGCGTCGATTTCGCGCTGGTACGATGCCCGCATCGCGCGGCGCGCGCTGTCCATCGTCGCCGCCGACGACGAGCCCTGCTTGCGATGCTTGGAGAATTCCCGG
>JBDTNP010000245.1:0-6347 GCA_039933695.1 Betaproteobacteria bacterium
GCGTCGCCGACGGCTCGGGTCAGCGCGAAGTTGCGGGCAAAGTCCCGCTCGTTCAAGTCGTCGAAAAAAATGCCGCCGACGCCGCGCGGCTCGTTGCGATGCCTGATCAGGAAGTAGTCGTCGCACCAGCGCTTGAAGCGCGGATAGCAGTCGCCGCCGAACGGCGCCAGCGCATCGCGGCAGCAAGCGTGGAAATGCACGGCATCCTCCTCGTAGCCGTAATAGGGTGTCAGGTCCATCCCGCCGCCGAACCACCAGATTGCATCGGCGCCAGGTTTTTTGGCGACGAACAGGCGCAGGTTCATATGCACGGTCGGGGCGTGCGGATTGGCCGGATGCAGCACCAGCGAAATGCCCGTTGCTTCGAATGCGCAGCCGGCAAGCTGCGGCCGGGAGGCGCTGGCCGACGGCGGCAGGCGCTCGCCGGCGACTCGCGAGTAGTTCACGCCCGCGCGCTCGAAGACGCGGCCGCGCTCGATGATCCGGCTGATGCCGCCCCCACCTTCCGGTCGCTGCCACGAATCGCGTCCGAACGTCGTGCCGTCGATCGCCTCCAGCCGACCGACGATGCGATCCTGCAGCGCGGTGAAGTATTCGGCGGCGCGCTCGATATCCATGGTGACGATGCTTGCTTTCGCCCGACCCTCAGCCGCGTCGCGCCGCCAGCGCGCGGTGCCCGATGTCGGTGCGATACTGCATGCCGTCGAAATGAATTCGGGCCACGGCGGTATAGGCATTGCGCTGAGCGTGCCGCACGGTGTCCCCCAGCGCGGTGACGCAAAGCACGCGCCCGCCGCTGGTCACGACCTTGCCGTCGACGAGCGATGTGGCAGCATGAAACACTTTGCACTCGTCGCTCGTCTGGTCGAGACCGGAGATGACGTCGCCGCGGCGCGGGTCGTCGGGGTAGCCGGCGGCGGCGAGGACGACACCGAGCGCAACCCGGCGGTCCCATTCGGCGTCGATCCGATCGAGCGTGCCGTTGATCCCGTGCTCGAAGAGATCGACCAGGTCCGATTTGAGCCGCATCATAATCGGCTGGGTTTCCGGGTCGCCCAGTCGGCAGTTGAATTCGAGCGTCGACGGATTGCCGGCGGCGTCGATCATCACGCCGGCGTAGAGGAATCCGGTGTACGGTATGCCGTCGGCAGCCATGCCGTTTACCGTCGGCAGAATGATCTCGCGCATGATCCGCGCGTGCACCTCCGGCGTCACGACCGGCGCCGGCGAGTACGCGCCCATGCCCCCGGTATTCGGTCCGCGATCGCCGTCGGACAGGCGCTTGTGATCCTGCGACGAGGCAAGCGCCAGCACGTGCTTGCCGTCGGCCATCACGATGAAGCTCGCCTCCTCGCCTTCGAGCAAATCCTCGATGACGACGCGCGCTCCGCCGGCGGCGTGCTGGACCGCGATTGCGTGCTCGACCAGCATCGCATCGACCGCCGCATGCGCCTCGTCCACGGTCACGGCGACGACGACACCTTTCCCCGCAGCCAGCCCGTCCGCCTTGACGACGATGGGCGCGCCGTGCGCGTCGATATAGGCGTGCGCTTCCGACGGATTGTCGAACGTGTGATGCCGCGCGGTCGGAATGCCGTGACGGACCATGAAGTCCTTGGCGAAGTCCTTCGAGCTTTCCAGTTGCGCCGCCGCCTGCGTCGGCCCGAATATCTTCAGCCCAGCCGCGCGAAAGGCATCGACGACGCCCGCGGCCAGCGGCACCTCGGGTCCGACGACCGAGAGCGCGATCGGCTCGCGCCGCGCGAATTCGACCAGATCGGGGATCTCCTGCTGCCCGATATTGATGACGCCGGGCTCGCCGCCGGTTCCGGCATTGCCGGGTGCGACAAACACCTGCGACACGCGCTGCGACTGCGCGATCTTCCATGCGAGCGCGTGCTCGCGGCCGCCGCCGCCGATGACCAGCAGCTTCATCGCGCCAAAGCCGGCCGCGCCGCGGTGGCGATGCGCATCGGTGGATTCGGACGGCTAATGGCGAAAATGGCGGATGCCGGTAAAGACCATGGCAATGCCGCGCTCATCGGCCGCGGCGATCACTTCTCCGTCGCGCATGCTGCCGCCCGGCTGGATGACCGCGACCGCGCCATTGTCGGCGACGACGTCCAAGCCGTCGCGGAACGGGAAAAAGGCATCGGACGCGACGACCGATCCGGCGAGCGACAGGCCGGCGTTGGCAGCCTTGACTGCCGCGATGCGCGTCGAATCGACTCGGCTCATCTGCCCGGCGCCGATGCCCAGCGTCGCGCCGCCTGCGCAGTAGACGATGGCGTTGGACTTGACGAACTTGGCGACGCGCCAGGCAAACAGCAGGTCGCCCAGTTGCGCCGCGGTCGGCCGCTTTTCCGTCACGACCTTGAGCTCGCCAGCCGTCAGGTTATCGACGTCTGGCGTCTGAATCAGCATGCCGCCGCCGACCCGCTTCGAGTCCCAGGCGCGCTGCGGCACCATCGCCAGCGCGAGCTTGAGCACGCGCACATTGGCCTTTTTCGCGTTGCGCTCGAGCGCTTCGGCTGTGTAGGAAGGTGCGATCAGCACTTCGACGAATTGCGCGCCGACCGCATCGGCAGTCTCGGCGTCGACCTCGCGGTTGAACGCGATGATGCCGCCGAAGGCCGACGTCGGATCGGTCGCAAGCGCCTTGCGGTACGCCTCCAATGGCGTCGCCGCCACCGCGACGCCGCAGGGATTGGCGTGCTTGACGATCACGCAGGCCGTCTCGCTGAATGTCTTGACGCATTCCCAGGCGGCATCGCTGTCGGCGATGTTGTTGTACGAGAGCTCCTTGCCCTGCAATTGCCGGGCCGCGGCGATCGTTCCTCCCGCCGGCGTCTCGTCACGGTAGAAGGCAGCCTGCTGGTGCGGATTTTCACCGTAGCGCAGGTCCTGCAGCTTCGCGCCCTGCCAGTTGAACCGATCCGGGAACGACCGCGCCGTGCCGGCTTCGTCGCGCGCCGTCAGATAGTTGCTGATCGCGCCGTCGTAGGCGGCGGTATGCGAAAAGGCCTTTTGCGCCAGACGAAAGCGCGTAGCCGCAGTCAGGCTCCCGGCGCTGGTCTTCAATTCGTGCAGCAGCGCAGCGTAGTCGTCCGGGTCGACGACGACGCCGACGCCGGCGTAGTTTTTCGCCGCCGCCCGGACCAGCGTCGGGCCGCCGATGTCGATGTTCTCGATCGCTTCGGCGAGCGTGCAGCCGGCCCTGGCGATCGTCTCGCGGAATGGATACAGATTGACGACGACCAGATCGATCGGCGGAATCCCGTGCGCGGCGAGCGTGGCGGCGTGCTCACTCGAGTCGCGCCGGGCGAGGATTCCGGCATGCACTTTCGGATGCAGTGTCTTGACCCGCCCATCGAGCATTTCAGGAAAGCCGGTGTAGGCGTCGATCTCGGTGACCTCGAGCCCGGCAGCGGCGAGGGCCTTGGCCGTGCCGCCGGTGGATAGCAACGCGACGCCGAGGTCAGCCAGGCCGCGGGCAAATTCGACGAGACCTGTCTTGTCGGAGACCGAAAGCAGCGCCCGGGCGATCGGCGTGTTCATGGCGAGCGGCGGACCGGTGAGATCGGCGCGATACGCGCGCCGCGCGGAGAGCATCGGGCCCGGCGCCGTCTTCAGCACGCGCGAGCCGGACCCTACCGTATATTGTACTTCGAGAGCTTGGAGCGGAGCGTGTTGCGATTGAGCCCCAGCATGTCGGCCGCCTGCGTCTGGTTGCCGCCGGCGCGATGCATGACCGAGGTCAGCAGCGAACGCTCGACGTTCGCGATCACCATGTCGTAGATGCTGTGGGGCTGTTCGCCGTCGAGCTTGCGAAAATACTCTTCGAGCGATTTTTCGACGCTGCGGCAAATCTCGTTGCCGCCGTTCATGCGAGTGGTTCGTTTCACGCTGCGAGGGCCTCCTCCACCCACGAAGCTTCTATCTGCGCCTCTGCCGCATAGACGAGGCGCTCCCCAGCAGCCGCAAGCCGGCCGAAATACCCGTCGACGGCGGCGACCTGATCTGCCAAGCTTTCCAGCCGGTTCATTTGAGCGCGGAACGCATCGCCGCCAGCGAGCTTGCTTGTATACCAGCCGAGATGCTTGCGCGCAATGCGCACGCCGTCGCCCTCGCCGTAGAACGCGTAATGGTCGGCAAGGTGCTCGATGATCAGCCGATGCATTTCGTCTACCCGCGGCGGCGGCAGCCGCTCGCCGGTCGCGAGAAAATGGCCGATCTCGCGGAAGATCCACGGCCGGCCCTGCGCCGCCCGGCCGATCATGATCGCGTCGGCGCCGGTGCCGGCCAGCAGCTCGCGCGCCTTGTCCGGCGTATCGATGTCGCCGTTGGCGATCACCGGTATGCCGACCGCGCGCTTGATCGCCCGGATCGTTTCGTACTCGACCGGCCCGACAAACGCGCATTCGCGCGTCCGGCCATGGACCGAGAGTGCGGCAATGCCGGCATCCTCGGCGATGCGGGCGATGCGGACCGCATTCCTGTTCTGCCGGTTCCAGCCGGTGCGGATCTTCAGCGTCACCGGAACCGGCACCGCGGCCACGACGGCGGCGACGATCGCGGCGACCAGCGGCTCGTCCTGCAGCAGCGCCGATCCGGCCGCGACGTTGCATACCTTTTTCGCCGGGCAGCCCATGTTGATGTCGATGATTTGCGCGCCGCGCTCGACGTTGTAGCGGGCGACGTCGGCCATCATCGTCGGATCGGCGCCGGCGATCTGCACGACGATGGGCTCCACTTCGCCGCGGTGGTCGGTGCGACGCAAGGACTTGGCCGTGTTCCACAGCTTGGGATTCGAGGCGACCATTTCGGACACGGCGAGCCCGGCGCCCAGGCGCTTGCACAGCTGGCGGAAAGGCCGGTCGGTGACGCCCGCCATCGGCGCGACGACCAGCGGAATCGAAATGTGATACGGGCCGATCTGCACTGGAAATAGTTGCTGGACGCTGCGGCGGGGAACGGATTATACCGAGTTTGTCGCGCGATCGTCACCGCCAATAAATTATTGTCGGAGTGCTGCGCGATAAACACGATCGGTCGTCGCGCCGTTCGCCGCGCGGGAACCATTCTTGCTTGATGGCGGACGCGCCGGCGCGCGCTTCAGTGCAATCCGTACAGCATTGCGTGCGTGAAAATTCGTTTCAGCGGCGGCAGCGCATCGAGCAGAGTAAGCGCCAACCCGCGCGGCCAGCGAAGCAGCGCGGCGTCGCTGCCGAACACGCCGAGCAATCCGTGCGTCAATGCAATCCCTGACCAGCGATCGGCGAGTCGGCGGCGTGCGTACGCGGACAGGCTGCTGGTCGCGCCGAGTCGATCGCGCGGCGTTGCCTGCAGCACTTGCGCCAGTTCGTACGCATCGCGTACACCGAGGTTGAAACCCTGGCCCGCAACCGGGTGCAGCGCCTGCGCGGCGTTGCCCAGCAGAACGGTGCGCGCGCCGACAATGGTTCCGGCGAACTCGAGCGAAAGGGGAAACGTGCGCCGATCTTCGCTTTTCAGGAAGCCGCCTGCGCGCGCGCCGCCGCGCGTCGCGAGCGCGGCAAGGAACTCGCTTTCCGGCATCGCCGCAAGCGCTTTGCCCTGCTCCGGCGTCGTCGTCCACACCAGCCCGTAATGATCGCCTTCCGGCAGCAAGGCCATCGGCCCCTCGGGCGTAAAGCGCTCGTACGCAATCCCGCGATGCGGCTCGTCCCGCCACAGCTTCGCGACCAGTGCGAGCTGATGATAATCGTGACGATGGCGGATGGTACCCGCGACGATATCGCCGCCGCCATCGGCGACGGCGGCCAGGCGCGCCGTCCATTCGCAGGCCGCGCCCTCGCGCTCGCCGCGGATCCGTGCGTACGCCGGGGCCGCATCGACCCGGGTGACGGTGACGCCGTGATCGACAAGGATGCCGGCGCGGGCGAGCCCCGCATCGAGCGCCGCCTGCAACGCGCGATAGCTGACAACATAGCCGAGCGCTGGCACGCCGTGCTCGTGCGCATCCAGGCGCGCTGCGCCGAAGCCGCCGCGCTGCGACACGTCGATGGCGGTAATGGCGGTCACCGCTCCCGCGGTTCCCGCGACGGCGCTCCAAACGCCAAGGCGATCGAAAATCAGCCGGGCGCCATGCGACAGCGCCAGGGAGCGATCGCCCGACGCCAGGGTGTCGCGCGCACGCGCGTCCAGGCTGACCACATCGAGATCGCCGCCGGCCAGCGCCAGCGCCAGGGTTGCGCCGACCGGGCCCGCGCCGACGATGACGACGTCGTTCAACACGGCTAAAGTGCCTGGTCGAAAACGTCTGAAGTCACGGACACCTCGGCGGCGATCCTGTCTTCCTCCAGGCC
>JBDTNP010000246.1:0-9804 GCA_039933695.1 Betaproteobacteria bacterium
AGCCTCGGCCGCTGCGTCGTCGGCCGCTTCTCCGACGGCGAGGTGATGGTCGAGCTGCTGGAGAACGTACGCGGTCGCGACGTATTCATCCTGCAATCGACCTCGCAGCCGACCAACGACAACCTGATGGAAATCCTGGTGATGGTCGACGCGCTGAAGCGGGCGTCCGCCGGGCGCATCACCGCCGCGATACCTTATTTCGGCTACGCACGGCAGGATCGCCGGCCGCGGTCGGCGCGCGTGCCGATCACCGCCAAGGTCGTCGCCGACATGCTGACGACGGTCGGCGTCAATCGCGTGATGACGATGGACCTCCACGCCGACCAGATCCAGGGATTTTTCAACATCCCGGTCGACAACATCTACGCCACACCGGTGCTGCTCGGCGACCTGTGGAAGCAGAACTACGACAACCTGCTGGTCGTCTCGCCCGACGTCGGCGGCGTCGTGCGCGCGCGGGCGATCGCAAAGCGGCTCGACTCCGACCTGGCGATCATCGACAAGCGGCGGCCGAAGGCCAACGTCGCCGAGGTGATGAACATCATCGGCGACGTCGAGGGTCGGGCCTGCGTGATCATGGACGACATCGTCGACACCGCCAACACCTTGTGCAAGGCGGCGTCGGCGCTGAAGGCCAACGGCGCGCAGAAGGTGCTTGCCTACTGCACGCATCCGGTCCTGTCCGGCGGTGCCGTCGCGCGCATCGCGGAATCGGAGCTGGACGAGATCGTCGTCACCGACACGATCGCGCTGTCCGACGAAGCGCGCGCCTGCAAGCGCATCCGGCAACTCTCGTGCGCCCAGCTTCTCGCCGAGACGATGACCCGCATTTCCAATGAGGAATCGGTCAGCTCGCTGTTTACCGAGTAACCAATTCAGGTTACAATTCAAGGCTTTCCCCGTCGCCGCCCGCCGGCGGCATTGTCGCCATCGCGGACGACCGTTTGCGCTAAGCGCGCGGAAGGCCGCAGACAACAGGAGCAACACCATGCAGTTCGAATTTACCGCCTTTCCCCGCGGCACCGAAGGACGAGGCGCGAGCCGCCGGCTGCGCCGCACCGGTCGCGCGCCGGGGATCGTCTATGGCGGCGCCGGTAGCCCGCAACCGATCGAGCTCGACCACAACGCCCTGATCCACGCGCTGAACAAGGAAGCGTTCCACTCGTCGATTCTGACGATGAAGCTGGGCGAAGCCGCGCAGCGGGTACTGCTGCGCGACGTGCAGATGCATCCGTTCAAGCACGAGGTGCTGCATATCGACTTCCAGCGGGTCGACGAGAATCGCAAGATCCATATGAAAGTGCCGCTGCACTTCATCAACGCCGAGCTCGCGCCGGCGGTAAAGACGACCGACGCCATCATCAGCCACGTGATGACCGAGCTTGACGTCTCGTGCCTGCCCAAGGACCTTCCCGGATTCGTCGAAGTCGACCTGTCGCCGCTCGCGGTCGGGCAGTCGATACACGTATCGGATCTCAAGCTGCCTGCCGGCGTGACCGCGGTGACCCGGCCGGGTCCGAGCCCGGTCGTGGCGACGGCGATCGTGCCGCGCATCGTCGTCGAGGTGGAGGAAGTCGCAGCGCCGACGGTCGAAGCGGTGGCAGGCGAGGCGGCGCCAGCGGAAGGAGCCAAGCCCGGCGACAAGGCCGCGGAAAAGAGCGGCGAGAAGCCCGCGGAAAAGGGTGCCGACAAGGCGCCGGCCAAGAAGGACGACAAGAAATAAGTGTCCGGCGTACGCGAAAGGCCCGCCGGCGCTTCTCTCGGCGGGCCTTTTTGCTGTTTCGTCCCGCATCTTGGCGCAATCTGAGCTGATGTCATGCCGCATACGTTCCGCCTCATCGTCGGTCTCGGCAATCCGGGACGCGAATACAAGGAGACGAGGCACAACGCCGGTTTCTGGTGGATCGAGCGCCTTGCCGGGACGCTGCAGGCCGCTTTCCGCGGCGAATCGAAATTTCAGGCACAGGTCGCCGCGGCGCGCGGCGGCGACGGCGACATTCGCCTCGCGATGCCGCAGACGTTCATGAATCGCAGCGGACTCGCGGTCGCCTCGCTTGCCCGCTTCTATCGGGTCACGCCTGCGGAGATCCTCGTCGCACACGACGAGCTCGACTTGAAGCCCGGGGTGGTCAAGCTGAAGCAGGGCGGCGGCAATGCCGGACACAACGGCCTGAAGGACATCGCCGCCGCGCTGGGCAGCGGCGAATTCTGGCGGCTGCGACTGGGCATCGGCCATCCGCGCGACGGCGCGCTGTCCGAGCAGGAAGTTGCCGACTATGTGCTCCATCCGCCGCCCGGCGACGAGCGACTGCTGATCGAAGACGCGATCGCGCGATCGCTGGCGATCTGGCCGTGGCTCGCGCGCGGCGAAACCGAACGCGCGATGCACGAGTTGCACACCGCGCCGCGGCCGCCCGCTCCCGAACGACCGGCCGGCTCGTGAGCCTCAAATGCGGAATCGTCGGTCTGCCGAACGTCGGCAAGTCGACGCTGTTCAACGCGCTGACCCGCGCCGGCATCGCGGCGGAAAATTACCCGTTCTGCACGATCGAGCCGAACGTCGGCATTGTCGAGGTGCCGGACCCGCGGCTCGCGCCGCTCGCCGCGATCGCGCGCCCCGAGCGCGTCGTTCCCGCCGTCGTAGAATTCGTCGACATCGCCGGATTGGTTGCCGGAGCGTCAAAAGGGGAGGGCCTGGGCAACCAGTTTCTGGCCAACATCCGCGAAACCGACGCGATCGCGCATGTCGTGCGCTGTTTCGAGGATCCGAACGTCGTGCACGTCGCGGGGAAAATCGATCCGGTCTCGGACATCGAGACGATCAACACCGAGCTTGCGCTGGCCGATCTCGCCGCCGTCGACAAGCAGATGAACCGGTACGCCAAGGCGGCCCGGGCCGGGGGCGACAAGGAGGCGAAGCGGCTGGTGGCTGCGCTCGAGAAGATCGTCCCGGCATTGAACGATGCGCGGCCGGCACGCTCGGTCGACCTCTATCCGGAAGAGCTGGCGGTACTGAAGCCGCTGTTCCTGCTGACGATGAAGCCGACGATGTACGTGGCCAACGTGTCCGAGCATGGGTTCACCGGCAATCCCCTGCTCGACCGCATCGAAGCCGACGCCGCGCGCGAGGGGGCGCCGGTTGTCGCGATCAGCGCCGCGCTCGAAGCACAGATCGCCGACCTGGACGATGCCGACAAGCAGATTTTCCTCGCCGACATGGGGCTTGCCGAAGTCGGGCTCGACCGCCTGATCCACGCCGGCTACAAATTGCTCGGTCTCGAGACCTACTTCACCGCCGGGCCGAAGGAGGTCCGCGCCTGGACGATACACCACGGCAGCACCGCCCCGCAGGCTGCTGGCGTCATCCATACCGATTTCGAAAAAGGCTTTATCCGGGCGGAGGTCATCGCCTATGATGACTTTCTCGCCTGCAAAGGCGAGCAGGGCGCAAAAGAGGGGGGGAAAATGCGGCTCGAAGGCAAGGAATACGTCGTCCGCGACGGCGACGTCATGCACTTCCGTTTCAACGTGTAGAACGTGCGCCCGTTGCGCTCGTGAGCACGCCGATTCTGCTGGTGGCCACGGCTACGCAGTGGTTCGGCACGGCGCGCATCCCGCGCTCGCTGGCGCGGGCGGGATTCGAGGTCTTCTTGCTCGCGCCGAAGGATACGCTGGCCGAGAAGAGCCGCTTCATCGCGCGCACCCAGCACCTGCCCGACAACGCAACGCTTCGCCAATGGGTCGATGCTTTCGCCGAGATGGTCGAGCTGACTTCGCCAAGGCTGCTGCTGCCCTGCGACGATACTGCGTTTCGCCTGTTGCAGACGCTCGCGTTGTCGCCGCCCGGAGGCATGCGCCCCGAGTCGCATTTGCAGCTCGCCGGCCTGATCGGCGACTCGCTGGGCGATACGCGGTTCTATCGCACCAGCGTTGAGAAGACGCTGCTGCCCCCCGCCGCCGAGGCGCTCGGCATCCGTGTGCCGCCTTACGCGATCATCGACACGCCGGCCGCGGCGCAATCGTTCGCGGCCGCCCACGGTTATCCGATCGTGCTCAAGCGCGATCACTCGACGGCGGGTGAAGGCGTGGCTATCGTCGGCTCGTCCCGTGAGCTCGCTGCCGCGTTCGAAAGCCTTGCCCGGCCGGATCCGTCGGTCCTGGCACACGTCGCGACCGGGGCCGTGCTGGTTCAGGCGCTGATCGACGGCGATGTGCATTACGAAAATACCGCGGCCTGGAACGGGCGTCGCATCGGCGGCTTCGCCGTGCACCGCCTGGAGTATGCCGATGATGTAAAGGGTCCTGCCGCCGTCATTCGTTGCTATCGTTCCGACGAGATCTGTGATTTCTCCTCCAAGCTGGTGCGCGGCTTCGGCATGACGGGCCTGTTCGCGACCGAGTACATCGTCGAGCGCACCAGCGGCCACGCCTATCTGCTGGAAGTGAATCGGCGCATGACGCCGGGCCTTCACGTCGGATCCCGCATAGGCGTCGACCTTTGCGTTGCGCTTCACTGTGCGATGCACGGCGTGGCCCTGACGACGCGCGTTGGCATGGACGACGGCGAGGAGCATCTGAACGTGCATTTTCCGCAGGAGTGGCTGCGCGACCCGCGCAGCCACTATCTGCGCAATCATCCGGTCGACGTTCCATGGGACGAGCCCGAGCTGATCAAGGCGATGCTCGCGCGGCGACCGAAGTCCTGACGCACCCATTATCGGAGACCAACATGTGGAAATGCCTGCTTCGCTCGATCGCCGCCTTGTTGCTGGCGGCGACGTCTGCTGTGGTATTCGGCGCCGATCAGGCGGGCTACCCGAATCGTCCGATACACATCATCATTTCGTATCCCGCCGGCACGTCGACCGACTCGCTGGCACGTGTGGTCGGGCAGAAGCTCGAGGCGGCGCTCGGCCAGCCGGTCATCATCGATATCCGTACCGGCGCAGCCGGCAACAACGGTCTCGCGGCCGCGGCGCGCTCGGCCCCGGACGGCTACACGCTGACCATCGGCGGCGCCGCGATGTGCATCAATGTCAGCATTTATGGCGAGCGGGCGGTCGATCCGAGCCACGATTTCACGCCGGTAGCCAAACTCGCCACCTCGCCTATCATCATCGTGGCCAGTCCGGCGGCGCACATCGATACGATCGCCGATCTGATCGCTCGCGCCCGACGCGAGCCCGGAAGGCTCGCCTATTCGACACCAGGCGTAGGGACGCCGACGCACGTCGCGGCCGAGCTTCTGGCGACGCTCGCCGACATCTCGCTGCTGCACATACCCTACGCCGGGTCCGGGCAACTGATGACCGACGTGCTTTCCGGCAATGTACCGCTGTCGTTCGCCTTGCCCGGGGCGACGCAGCAATTCGTGGCCAGCGGGCAGTTGCGCGCTATCGCCGTGACCGGCCAGCATCGCATCGCCGCGCTTCCTGACGTGCCAACCGTCGCCGAGTCCGGCTATCCGGGATTCGATGTCACCTCATGGCACAGCATCCTCGCACCGGCCGGTACGCCGCCGGAGATCGTCGAGCGGCTCAATCGCGAGCTCGTGCGCATTGTCGCGATGCCGGACGTGCGGGAACGGTTGATCGCCATCGGCATGGAGCCGTCGCCGAGCAGCCCGGCACAGCTCGAGGCCGAGATCCGGACCGAGGTCGCGCGCTGGGGACCGGTCGTCAAGCGCGCGGGCATCCATCGAGAATAGCGTAAACGTGCGGAACGCCTCGCTGGACCGTGGTCGGCACGAAGTGGTCCGGCAATAATTTGAACATGCGCCTCAAGTTCACCAAGATGCAGGGGCTCGGCAACGACTTCGTGATGCTCGACGGCATCCGGCAGCGGGTCGACCTGGAGCCGGCGCAGATCGCGCGCCTTGCCGATCGTCATTTCGGCGTCGGCTGCGACCAGGTCCTGCTGGTCGAGCGCGCCGCGCGCGGCGACGTCGATTTTCGCTACCGGATCTTCAACGCCGACGGCGGCGAGGTCGAGCAATGCGGCAACGGTGCGCGCTGCTTCGTCCATTTCGTCCGCGACCAGGGGTTGACGGCCAAGCGGACGATCCGCGTCGAAACCCGCGGCGGGATCATCGAGCCGACGCTGGAAGCCGACGGCCGGGTGCAGGTCGACATGGGCGTGCCGCGCTTCGAGCCCGAGGCGATTCCTTTCATCGGCGACAGCGCGACGGCGACGCAGCCGCTCGACGTCGCCGGCGCGTCGGTCACGATCAGCGCGCTGTCGATGGGCAATCCGCATGCGGTGCAGCTCGTCCCCGACGTCGAAACGGCGCCGGTCGGCAGCCAGGGTCCGCTGATCGAGCGCCATACGGATTTTCCTCGCGGCGTCAACGCGGGCTACATGCAGGTCGTCGATCGCGCTAACATTCGCCTGCGCGTATGGGAGCGTGGCGCCGGCGAGACCTTGGCGTGCGGTACCGGCGCTTGCGCCGCCGTCGTTGCAGGAATCCGGCGCGGCCTGCTCGATCCGGCGGTTCGCGTCCGGACCCGCGGCGGCGAGCTCACGATAGGCTGGGGCGGGGCGGGCAAGCCGGTGCTGATGACCGGCCCGGCGCAGACGGTGTTCGAAGGCGAATGGCAGGTCGACGAATGACGAACGAAACCGACAAGGAAGCAGCGATGAACGCCGAGGCGGTCGCCGACTATCTGAAGCAGCATGGGGAATTCTTCGAGCAATATGCCGATCTGCTTGCCGACATCTACGTGCCGCATCCGCACGGCGGTCATGCGATTCCGATCGCCGAACGGCAGATCGTGACCTTGCGGGAGAAGAACGGCCAGCTGGAGTCGAAGCTGCGCGAGCTGATCCAGTTCGGCACCGACAACGATGCGATCAGCGAAAAGCTGCACCGCTCGACGCTGGCGCTTTTTTCCGCTGCGGACCTGGAGACGACGCTTGGTGTTCTGTACCAGAGCCTGAGCGAGGATTTTCGCGTGCCGCAGGTGACGCTGCGTCTGTGGGGCAGGGTGCCCGAGCAGTCGTATCTGCCGGAGCTCGCCGCGACCAGCCAGGAAATCCGCGAATACGCCGGCGCCCTGGGCGCGCCGTACTGCGGAACGCAGGCGCCGTTCGAATCGCGAGAATGGTTCGAAGGCGGCCTGTCGCTTGCATCGTTCGCACTGCTGCCGCTGCGCACGCACCATACGTTCGGTCTGCTGGCGCTCGGCAGCGAAGATCCGGGCCGGTTCTACGCGGGGCTCGGAACGATGCATCTGACTCGACTGTCGGAGCTCGCCAGCGTCGCGACCGCTCGCTTTCTGCCGCAAGGCTGATTGCGATGCGCGCTTCGTCCCGCGCCAGTCCGCCGCCGCGGGATGCGCGAGGCGAAACGCTGGTCTCGGCGTTCGAACGGCATCTGTCGACGCGGCCGGCGCACACGCGAAGCGCCTATCGCAGGGACGTCGGGATGCTGCAGCAGATGGCCGGCGACTTGCCGCTCGCCAAGCTATCCCCGGCGGAACTCAGGCGCTTTCTGGCGATGCTCCATGCGCGCGGCTTGTCGGGCAAGAGCCTCGCGCGCGTCTTGTCCGGCTGGCGCGCCTTTTACCGTTTCGCGATCGATCACGAGCCCTCGATCAAGGACAACCCGTGCGCGGGGCTCAAGGCGCCCAGGTCGTCGCGGCATCTGCCGGCGGTCCTCTCGCCCGACGAGGCGGTGCGCCTGGTCGCGATCGCCGACGAAGACGTGCTCGCGGTGCGCGATCGCGCGCTGCTCGAGCTCGCGTACTCGTCGGGCCTGCGCGTGTCCGAGCTGGCCGGCCTCGAGCTTGCGGCGCTCGATCTGGCTGAAGGCGAAGTGCGCGTGCTTGGCAAGGGTGCGAAAGAGCGCATCGTGCCCGTCGGCGAGCCGGCGCGCGTGGCGCTCAAGGCGTGGCTGGCGCTGCGGCCGACCTTGCCGGTGCCGGACAGTGAAGCCGTGTTCGTCAGCCGCTCGGGCAGACGGCTCACGTCGCGGGCGATCCAGCAACGCCTCGCCGGATGGGCGGTCAAGCGGGGACTCGCCCGCCACGTCCACCCGCACATGCTGCGGCACTCGTTCGCCTCGCACCTGCTGCAGTCCTCCGGCGATCTGCGCGCCGTGCAGGAGCTGCTCGGCCACGCGAGCATCGCCAGCACGCAGATCTACACGCACCTCGACTTCCAGTACCTGGCCAGAATCTACGATCAGGCGCACCCGCGGGCGAAGAAGCAGCGCGCGCGCCGCTGACCCACCGGGAAAAAAACGGGGCGCTTTCGGCGCCCCGAATTACCACGGAGGAGAGACTTCAGACCGGAGGTCGGTACCGGCCTACTCCACGCGCTCGCCGTGAAGACTGATATCGAGGCCTTCGCGCTCCTCTTCTTCGGAGACACGCAAGCCGACGACCATGTCGATGACCTTGAGGATGATGAAGCTGCCGACGCCGCTGTAGACCAGCGTCGTTGCGACCGCGCCCAGCTGCACGAGGAAGTCCCCATCGGCGCCGCTGATGTCCTTGACGTTGAACACGCCGGTCAAGAGCGCCCCGACGATACCGCCGATGCAGTGCACGCCGAACGCATCGAGCGAATCGTCGTAGCCGAACATCCTCTTGACGACAGTCGCAGCGAAGAAGCACAGCACGCCCGCCGCGATCCCGATGACGAAGGCGCCGGTGACCCCGACGAAACCCGACGCCGGCGTGATCGCGACCAGGCCTGCAACCGCACCCGAGGCTATGCCCAGCACCGACGGCTTGCCTTTGGTAATCCACTCGGTGAACATCCACGCCAATGCGGCAGCCGCGGTGGCGAGCTGCGTGACGACCATCGCCATGCCGGCGCGGCCGTCGGCCGCAACGGCGGAACCGGCGTTGAAGCCGAACCAGCCCACCCACAACAGCGAAGCGCCTATCAGCGTTAGCGTCAGGTTATGCGGCGCCATCGACTCCTTGCCGTAACCCAGGCGCTTGCCGAGCACCAGCGCGCAGACGAGGCCCGCGATGCCGGCGTTGATGTGCACGACGGTGCCGCCGGCGAAATCGAGCACGCCCTTTCCCGCCCAGTAACCGGAGGGCTCCCACATCATGTGCGCGATCGGCGAATAGATCAGCAGCGACCACAGGCCCATGAACCAGAGCATCGCCGAGAACTTCATGCGGTCGGCGAAAGCGCCGGCGATCAGCGCGGGTGTGATGATCGCAAACGTCATCTGGAACGTCATGTAGACCGACTCGGGAATCGTAAGCGCCAAGTGCGACACGCTGATCTTTCCGGCTTCTTTCTGGAACAGCATGCCGTTGAGAAACAGGCGGTCGAGGCTGCCGACAAACGAACCGCCGGGCATGAACGCGAGGCTGTAGCCGGCAATCACCCAGAGCACGGTGACCAGACAGGTAATCGCGAAGCTTTGCATCACTGTCGCCAGCACGTTCTTC
Organism: Betaproteobacteria bacterium; assembly: GCA_039933695.1. Classification (GTDB taxonomy): domain Bacteria; phylum Pseudomonadota; class Gammaproteobacteria; order Burkholderiales; family Casimicrobiaceae; genus PALSA-1003. Next base: position 9,414 of record JBDTNP010000246.1, read on the forward strand.
TTGCGCACCATGCCGCCATAGAAGAGCGCGAGGCCGGGCACCGTCATCAGCAATACCAGCGCGGTGGACGTGAGCATCCACGCCGTGTCGCCGCTGCTGATTTTGTCGACGCCGACCAGCTGCGGCGACGTCGGCGCCGGGGGCGCTGCGGCAGGAGCTGCCGCAGCAGCCGGTGCGCTTGCATCGGCCTTCGCGGGCTCCGCTTTGGTGTCCGCTGCCGCGGGTGCCGTTGCTGCCGGCGGCGCCGTTGCCGCCTTGTTGTCCTGCGCGAGTACGGCGCCTCCCGCGCAGCGCGCGCCGATGACGGCGATCAACGCAAACACTCGCTTCATGATGTTCCCCTTAGAGCGCATCGGCACCGGTCTCGCCGGTCCGGATGCGCACGACTTGT
>JBDTNP010000247.1:0-4357 GCA_039933695.1 Betaproteobacteria bacterium
GCCGATACGCTGTGCCGCCTCTGGCGGCACGCCCATGTCGATCCGGAAACCTTGCGGCAGTTCCAGCTGCGCAAGCTGCGCCTGCTGCTCGCGCACTGCCGCGCCCACGTTGCAGCCTACCGCGAGCATTGGCGATCGTCGAAGCTCGAGCCAGCGGACGTCGTGACGGCACAACACATCCAGGCCTTGCCGACGATAGCCAAGAACGATTTGCGCGCCCGCCCGGTGGCCGAGACGCTGGTAGACGGCGCCGACGTGCAAAGGCTGGTGCGGCATACGACCAGCGGGTCGTCGGGCCAGCCGTTCAACATCTATCGCGCGCCTCGCGAAGAGCATCTGCTGAATCTGTTTCGCTTGCGGGCGTTGGCCGAAGCGGGTTTGCGAACCTTCGACCGCGTCGCTCATTTCAGCCAGCTCCCGCTCGACGCGGAGCCGCGCCCCTGGCCCGGGCGCATCCGCCAGGCGATCGGCATTCATCGTGAGCAACGATTCGACGCCCTCGCGCCGGCACATGAGCTGGCTGAAAACCTGATACGGCACCGGCCTGACGTCGTATGCGGGTATCCGTCGACGCTGCGCCACGTTGCGGCGTGGATGAACGAAGAGCCGCGCCGGATTCGGCCGCGGCTGATTTTCTGCGGAGGCGAGGTCCTCGATGCGGTGGCGCGGTGCACGATCGAGGGCGCGTTCTCGGCGCCGCTGGTCGATTTCTACGGCGCGCACGAATTCAACCTGCTCGCGTGGCAATGCCCGTTCGGCGACGCCTATCACGTCTGCGACGACAACGTGCTCATCGAGATCGTCGGCGAAGACGGCCAGGCGGCCCGGACGGGGGAGGTCGGCGAAGTCGTCGCGACGGCGCTGCACTCGTACACCATGCCGTTCGTTCGCTATCGTACCGGCGATCTGGCGATCCGCGGGCCCGGCGCGTGCGGTTGCGGGCAGCCGTTTTCCGCGCTGCGCGCGATCCAGGGGCGCGGGGTCGATTATCTGCGTCTGCCGGATGGACGCCGGGTCCACCCGTACGCTATCACCGTACACCTGGCCGAAAGAGAAGCGGCGTGGGTCGCGCAGCACCAGATCGTGCAGAGCGCAGATGGCCGGATCCGTCTCGATATCCGACCGCGGGGCCGGCCGCGATCCGAAGACATCGAACGCGTGCGCCGTATGGTGCGCCGAATCCTCGGCTTCGACGCCCAGTTCGAGCTGGCGTTGGTCGAGCGCTTTCCGCCGCATCCCAGCGGCAAGTTCCAACCCTACGTGTCGCTGGTCGAACCCACTTGGGCGGCCGAGCTCACCGCATCCAATGTCGCCGCGCGGCCGCGCGCGCTTTGACTCGGCCCTTCAGGGTTTCAGGTTTTCCTTGAAGAACGCAATCGTGCGCGACCACGCGAGCTTGGCCGCAGCTTCGTCGTAGCGAGGCGTCGTATCATTGTGAAAGCCGTGGTTCGTGCCCGGATACATGAACATCTGATACCGGACGTTGTTCGCCTTCAGCGCTGCCTCGAACGCCGGCCAACCGGCATCGACCCGCTGGTCTAGCGCCGCATAGTGAATAAGCAGCGGCGCCTTGATCCGAGCGGTGTCGGCAGCGCTCGGCTGAAGTCCGTAAAATGGCACCGCGGCGGCCAGGTCTGGCATCCGCGTCGCCAGAATGTTGACGATATCGCCGCCGAAGCAGAAGCCGACCGCGCCGATTTTCCCCGTGCACTCCGGACGCGACTTCAGAAATCCGGCGGCGGCGATCAGGTTCTCGGTCATTTCCTTGCCGTCGATTTGGCCGAATAGCTGCACGGCTTTTTCCTCGTTGCCGGGATAGCCGCCGACCGGTGTCAGCGCGTCGGGTGCGAACGCGACGAAATTCTCCACCGCGAGCCGCCGCGCGACATCCTCGATGTACGGATTGAGGCCGCGATTCTCGTGATAAACGACCACGCCCGGCAACTTGCCGGCGGCGTTTGCCGGCCGAACGAAATATCCGCGTATCTTGCCCGAGCCCTGGGCCGAATCGTAAGTCAGATATTCCGCCTTGATGCGAGCGTCATCCTTGGGCACCTGCTGCGCCAGCGCGTAGTTGGGCGTGAGGCTTTCCAGCATCGCCGCGGCGGTGAAGCCGCCGACCGCGTATCTCGCCGCGCGGTCCAGGAATTCGCGGCGGCTGATCATGCCGTGGATGTACCCGTCGAAGAGTTTCAGTACCGCAGGAGGAAAATCGCTGGCCTTTTTTCGTTCCATCGGAGTTGCTCCTTCGGGGGCTAAAGCAGCGTATTCTGTCCGCTATCTTAGTGGGCTGCGCGCTGGCCGCCAAGGCTGCGATCGATCTCGGCTTCGGCCTGCACCCAATCGCCGAGCTCGAGTCCGCCGACGCAGCCGCGCTCCGCGTAACGGGTTAGCGGCAAAGCATCAGCTTGGAGGCGGGCTGGCTGCAATTCGTTCCGGGCAAACTTTGTAATTCTTGCCGCCAGCCGGCGGCGGCTTGTCTTGCGCTTCTCAGCCCGTCCACGCGGCCAGTCGGCGAAAGGCGTGGATTTTTTCGTTGCGATCGATCCTGGCGCCGTTGAGCGCCTGGTGCATGACCTCGATTGTCTTGTCGTAGGTTTGGCGGTCGACCGGGTAGGGCGTGCCGTCCTTCCCGCCGTGCGCAAAGGAAAAGCGCGCCGGATCGCTTTGGCTTGCGCGCGTGCCGTAGATCAGCTCCGAGGTGAGGGCCAGCGCCCGCAGGGTCTTCGCGCCGACACCCTCGATCGACAGCAGAGACTCGAAGTCGGCAGGCGCTCTTTCGTAAGTCCGTAACAGCGCCTTCGCAAGGTATTTGGGATTGATGTCGCCGGCGGTTACCTCGTGCCGTCGTGGCATGTCGAGCGACGGCAGATGGCCGAGCGCATCGAGCGTCAGCTCGGGCTTCTGCCCGGCGAGCAGCGCGGACGCAGCCCGCACGTCGGCGCTTTCCGCGGCGACGAGGTTCAATGTCGGCGCGACTGTGTCGCAACAGATCGCCGCGTGCGGCTCGTTGACGTAGTCGCTGACGTTGTCGGAGAGCCAGTGGTAACGGCGAGCCATCGACGTTTCGTCGCTCATCCCCTGCTGCACGATGCACCACTGCCCTTTTTCCGTGAACACGAACGAATGATGGTAGAGCTGATAGCCGTCCTGCACCGCGGAGTTGTCGACCTTGGCCGAGATGCGGCTGGCGTAAACCAGCGGCTCGGGATCGCGGCCGAGTTGTTCGCACGCAGCGTTAATTTCCGCGGGCGTCTTGCGCGAAGTCGCACCCTTGCCGCCGGCGACGAATATGCCGAGCTCGCCGCCGACGTCGCGCAAGCCTTCCTTCAGCGCGCCGCAGACGGTCGTGGTGAGGCCGCTCGAATGCCAGTCGAAGCCCAGTACGCAACCGAACGCCTGGAACCAGTAGGGATCCGACAGACGCCGGAGCACATCTTCGCGGCCGAATTCGCGCGCGACGAAAACGATGATCTCGCGGGAAAGCGGAACCATCCGCTCGAACAGGTAGCGCGGCGCCCTGCCGCCGTGCAAAGGGAGATGCGCGTATCCGGTTCTGGCCATCGATGGCGACAGTGTATCGCCGCTCGGCGAGGCTTCGAAACCGGACGCTACGCCGGCGCGCCGACGATAACCGAAATCGGGCTGGCAGTGGGAACGACGCGGTCGAGGCGAAATCCCCCGGCCTCGAGCAATGCCTGATAGTCGCGGTGCGTGCGCTCTCGCCCGCCCGTCATCGTCAGCATGACGACATCCAGAACCTTCGCGTGGTGCGGCTCCGGTCCGTCCGGCAGTATCGATTCGAGCACCAGCAGTTCGGCTTGCGCGGGAGCGGCGCGTCTGACCGAGCGCAGGATCGCTATGGCTTCGTCGTCGGCCCAATCGTGCAGCACGTTGCCGAGGATGTAGGCGTCGGCGACCGGAAGCCGATCCTTGAAGAAATCGCCGCCCTGAACCGTGATCCTCGGCCGAGGTGCGACGTTGGCAACGACTGCCGGCTGGTCGAACAGAATGCCTTTGGCGCTCGGTGCTGCGCCGAGCGCGGCAGCCAGAATGTGACCGCGCCCGCCGCCGACATCGGCGATGATGCCGTAGCGCGTGAAATCTAGAGCAGGAACGAGCGCGGCAATCTGTGCGCTCGATTTCGCCGTCATCGCCGCGTCGAAAATGCTCGCCTCGTCGGGATGATCGCGAAAATAGGTCCAGAGCCCTCCGGGAACAAGCTTTTCCACCGCTGCCTTGCCAGTTTGCGCTGCGTGCTCGAGCTCGCCGGCAGCCGCCCAGTTCAGGCGTCCGCCTATCATTCGGATGAAGGCGCGCATCGATTGCGGATGATCGGTTCGAATCGCGCGCGACA
>JBDTNP010000248.1:0-2923 GCA_039933695.1 Betaproteobacteria bacterium
GCAGCGCGCTGCTGCTCGGCAAGGCCAAGGACAACAACGCCTCGTGCGCGATCGGTCCATTCATCCGCGTCTTCGACGATGGCTTCGCGCTCGATGACGTGCGAAACGCCGAGATCACGCTCGATGTGCACGGTCCCGAAGGCTATCACCTGCGCGGAGCGAGCTCGATGAGCTTGATCAGCCGCGATCCCGAAGACCTGGTCGCGCAGGCGACCGGCGCGAACCATCAGTACCCCGACGGCTTCATGCTGTTCCTGGGCACGATGTTCGCGCCGGTCGAGGACCGCGGCGCGCCGGGCATGGGCTTCACGCACAGACCCGGGGATCGCGTCGTCATCGCGGCGGCGCGCCTGGGCGCGCTTGAGAATCATGTGACCACCAGCGACCAGGCGCCACCCTGGACATTTGGCGCCGGCGAATTGATGCGCAACCTTTCGGCGCGCGGGCTGCTGCGCGCCGGATGACCATGAGGAAACCACGATGAACGACCTGCACCGCAACTATATCGCCGGCGAATGGACGCCAGGCGTCGAAACCGCGAACAACATCAATCCGTCGGACTTGAGCGACGTCATCGGTGTCTATGCGCGCGCCGACCGGACCCAGGCCGACGCGGCGATCGGCGCCGCCCGCGCGGCGTTTCCTTCGTGGGCCGCGTCGTCGGTACAGGATCGCTTCAACTGGCTCGATTCGATAGGCAACACGATCCTCGCGCGCAAGGACGAGCTCGGGCGGCTCCTGTCGCGCGAGGAGGGCAAGACACTGCCGGAGGGCATCGGCGAAGCGGCCCGCGCCGGTCAGATCTTCAAGTTCTTCGCCGGCGAAACGCTGCGCCTGGCCGGCGAAAAGATTCCATCGGTCCGTCCGGGCATCGACGTCGAGGTCACGCGCGAGCCGATCGGCGTCGTGGGCATCATCACGCCGTGGAATTTTCCGATCGCGATCCCCGCCTGGAAGATCGCGCCCGCGCTTGCCTACGGGAATTGCGTCGTGTTCAAGCCGGCCGAGCTCGTACCCGGATCGGCGTGGGCGCTCGCCGAGATCATCGTCAACGCCGGCGTGCCCAAAGGCGTATTCAATCTGGTCATGGGGCGCGGCAGCGTCGTCGGCGAGGCGATGATCAACGACCGGCGCGTCGACGGCATCAGCTTCACCGGCTCGGTCGCAACCGGCCATGCGATCGCCGCAAAGGCGATCCAGCGCATGGCGAAGTTGCAACTCGAGATGGGCGGCAAGAATCCGCTGGTCGTTCTGGATGACGCCGACCTGGGTGTGGCGGTCAATTGCGCGATCAACGGCGCTTTCTTTTCGACCGGGCAGCGCTGCACCGCGTCGTCGCGGCTGATCGTCGGCGCGGGCATTCACGACCGGTTCGTTTCCGCGCTTTCCGACCGGCTGGCCAAGCTCAAGGTGGACGACGCCCTGGCGCCGGGGACCGATATCGGCCCGGTCGTCGACGAGTCGCAACTCAAGCAGGACCTAGAGTACATCGGCATCGGCCAGAAGGAAGGCGCGAAGCTCGTCGCCGGCGGCGAGGTTCTCCAGCGCAGCAAAAAAGGCCATTACCTGGCGCCGGCGCTGCTGACCGAGGCCACCAACGCGATGCGCACGTCGCGTGAGGAAATCTTCGGTCCTGTCGCCAGCGTGATCCGCGTCAACGACTACGACGAGGCCCTTTCTGTAGCCAACGACACCGACTTCGGCCTTTCCGCGGGCATCGTGACCACGTCGCTGAAGCACGCGTCGCACTTCAAGCGCGCCAGCGAGGCCGGCATGGTCATGGTCAACCTGGCGACCGCCGGCGTCGACTACCACGTCCCGTTCGGCGGCCGGAAAGGGTCGAGCTACGGTCCGCGCGAGCAGGGACGCTACGCCCGGGAATTCTTTACCGTGGTCAAGACCGCCTATACGTTGCCGTAATCGACTGCATGGCTAGCTGCAATCGACAACTGAGCCCCGATTCAGTGTCGACAATTCTTACGGACTCCTGATCTTCCTCCTCCGACTTCCAATCTAAGGCATTGTAATTAATCGAATCGTGGCGTTCGGTACGGTTGTTGCATACAACCCGTCAGCAGGCACCTGTTAGCGACGGAGAAGCCATGTTTGTGTTGATCAAGTCGACCATTGCCAGGGCGTGGCGAATCGCGTTGCCGGTCGCTGCGCTTTCGACATGGGCCGCGCCGGCGATCGGCGGTGCGCCGGTCGGGCAGGTGCCCGAGCCGGCGATGCTGCTTCTGCTCGCGGTGGGCTTGGTCGTGCTTTGGTGGGGGTTGAAGAAGCGCAAGCCCTGACCGATTCGGGCCACGCGGAGGCTCGCGCTTCAGCGGCCGACCATCGCCAGCACGTCGGCCTTCAAGAAGCGCTCGACGACCAGCATGAATCCGATTGACGGGATCAGCAGCAGCAGCGCGGTGATCGACGCGATCTGGTAATTGCCGCCCATGCTGGCGTTGAACATCAGCAGCGGCAAGGTTGTCACGTCCGGAACCCCGACGAAATAGGTGCCGGTAAATTCGTCCAGCGATTCTAGAAACACGAAAATCGCGCTGGCGATCAGTCCGGGCGCCGCGATCGGAAGCGTAACCGTGCGAAAGCAGGTCCAGGCCGAAGCGCCCAGGTTGCGCGCCGCCTCCTCCAGCGAAACTTCGACCGAGGCGAACGCCGCCGATGCGATCCAGACGGCGAGCACCAGTCCGTGCGAGGCATGCACGAGCACGACGCCGAGGATCGTGCCGTTGAGGCCGATCTGATAGAACACCTGCGCGATGTTGACGTAGATCGGCAGGTTGGGCACTGCCTGCGGCAGCAGGAACGCGAGCAGGATGGCGCTTCGCCACGGCAGCCGCAAGCGTGCCAGCGCATAGCCGGCGGGCACTGCGACCGCGAGGCTCAGGAAGACCGTCAGCACGGCGATCCATAC
>JBDTNP010000249.1:0-1772 GCA_039933695.1 Betaproteobacteria bacterium
AGACCAAGGTCAGATCCGCGCCTTCGGGAATGCAGATTTCCTTGCACACCAACCAGTCGGCGCGCGCCGCCAGCGTGACCGTTTGAGCAGCGGCGATCTCGCCGGTGTTCGCGATATCGGTCAACAGCAGCACTTCGCCTTCGTAGCCGTAGTTGACCAGCGGACCGACCGGCAGCGCTTGCGGCGCCGGCCACTGTATCTGTCCGGCACGCAGCGGCGCAGGGAGCTTCCAGGCGAGGATCGTCGGCAGCCCGGAGTCGCCGGGGTTCTGCCAATAGGTGTGCCAGCCGCGGTCCATCGCCAGCCGCAGCGCCACCGTCAGCGGCTCGCCGGGTACGAGCGCGGCCCGCTCGGACACCAGTTCCGCCTCGACATGGGCGGTGCGCACCGGAGCGGCATGCACGAGCGCGGCCGCCGCAGCGAACAGCGCGGCTGCGATCAGCTTAACGAGATGTCGTGGGCGTGGCATGTCAAATGTGCGCATTGGGCCGCGACGCCGGCGGCCGGTTCCGGATACAGTACAATTTTACCAGTCGTGCCCCCGTTGCCCCGTGCGCTTGCCTCGCGGGGCGGCGAGCGGGCGCTCCGGTCCGACCGATGGGCCTGTCGGCCACCGGTTCCTCGAGATCCTGCCCTCCATGGAAGCGTTGCTCGCTTCGATCGTTGTCGTTGCCGTCGGCGAAATCGGCGACAAGACCCAGCTGCTGGCCTTGATGCTTGCCGTGCGCCTGCGCCGGCCGGTGCCGATCGTTTTCGGCATCCTGGTCGCGACGCTGGCCAACCACACGCTCGCCGCGCTGGTCGGCGATTGGGTGCGCCACGCCCTGCCCGTGCAATGGCTGCGCTGGCTGGTCGCGGTGTCGTTCTTCGGCGTCGCCTTGTGGGCGTTGAAAGCCGACGAAGCCGAAGACACAGCCAAGGTCGCCAGCAGCAACCTCGGTGCGTTCGCGCTCACGGCAGGCGCGTTCTTCATCGCCGAAATCGGCGACAAGACGCAGATCGCGACCGCCGTGCTCGCCGCGCAATTCGGCAACGTCGCCGCGGTCGTCGCGGGTACGACGCTCGGCATGCTGATCGCCGACGTGCCGGTGGTGCTGCTGGGCAACGCTGGCGCGCGCCGCATTCCGTTCAAGCTCGTGCGCAGGATCGCGGCCGCGCTGTTCGCGCTGATGGGAGTCATCGCATTGGTCGGACCCTTACCGGGCTGACGGGCTAACAGGCGCGTGCCGGTATAATTCCGGGCACTTACCCATCGCGATGCAAGCCTACCGCCCCGCCGACGTCGAGAGCCGCGCCAAGTCGCACTGGCGGGAGACGGACGCCTATCGCGTCGTCGAGGATCCGGCCAAGCCCAAGTATTACTGCGTGTCGATGCTGCCCTACCCTTCGGGCATCCTGCACATGGGTCATGTGCGCAACTACACGATCAACGACATGATGTACCGGCATCTGCGCATGAACGGCCACAACGCGCTGATGCCGATGGGCTGGGATGCGTTCGGCCTGCCGGCCGAGAACGCCGCGATCAAGAGCGGCGTCCCGCCGGCGAAGTGGACCTATGACAACATCGCAACGATGAAGCAGCAGATGCAGGCGGTCGGCTTCGCGATCGACTGGTCGCGCGAGGTCACGACCTGCAAGCCGGAATACTACCGCTGGAACCAGTGGCTGTTCCTGAAGATGCTGGAAAAGGGCATCGCGTACAAGAAGACCGGCGTCGTCAACTGGGACCCGGTCGACCAGACGGTGCTCGCCAACGAGCAGGTGATCGA
>JBDTNP010000250.1:0-1666 GCA_039933695.1 Betaproteobacteria bacterium
CCTGCAGCAGCGGCAGCGTCCTGGCGCAGAAATCGAACATGCACTCCTGATTCGGGTAGTAGTCCATGCGTCCGACAAACGAGATCGTGTCGGCGTCGTAGGCTTCGCCGCTGGGTGCGAAATATTCGCTGTCGACGCCGTTCGGAAACCAGTCCGAGGCAACCCCGGTGCGATAACTTTCGAGCGTTTCCCATTCGGCCCGCGTCGTCGCCGTGCACAGGTCGAAGCGGCGGGCGAGCCGCTTTTCGGCGCGCTCCATTTTGGCGCCTTCGAGCCGGTATCCGAGCGACAAGGGGAACGGCTTGAAGCGCGCGTACTCGAGCCATTTCTGCGAGTCCATGTCGCCGAAGTCGAGGATCTTGGGAGTCCCGCGCACATTCTCGACGTAAGGCGCGACCGACGAGCAATGCACGAAAATGAGGTCGAAGCGCGCGGTGGCGAGCAGCGCATCGATGCGGCGCGCGAGCTCCGGCGAATAAAAATATCCGAGCGACGACGGGGTCGGCGTTGGAAGGCGCAGCACCATTCGCATCACCTGTACGGGATTGCTGACTCGTCCGATGTCGTAGCTTGCGCAGTGCGCCGCCAGGCCTTCTCCTTCCCGCGCCTCCTCCGTCGAGCGTGCGATCGACGCGACGTGGACTTCGTGCCGGCCCGCCAGATGCCGGATCATGTTGAACGGACGGATCTTGCCGCCGCGCTTCGGCGGAAACGGGAAGCGATGGCAGACGTAGAGAATCTTCACGACGTCACCGCCTTGAGCTCGTCGGCGACGTCGGCCGGCTCGCGGCCGTCGAGATACATGCGGGCCCAGATTTCGAGGTTGAGCAGCGTCAACAGCCGGTCGGTCCCGTCCAGGCGGTTGGCCCCGTGCGCCGCGATCAGCGCGGCGACCTCCGGGGGTCGGAAGAGTCCGCGGGCCTCGATCGATGCCGGCGACAGCAGCTCGCGCACGAGCGGTGCCAGGTCGTCCTTCAGCCAGGCTCCCATCGGCGTGCCAAAACCGCGCTTCTTGCGCTCGAGGATGTCCGCCGGCAGGATGTCTCCGAGCGCGGCCTTGAGCGCGTGCTTGAGCCGACCGCCGCGTATTTTGACTTCCTGCGGCATGCGCGCCGCAAGCTCGACCAGCTCGTGATCGAGGAGCGGCACGCGGCACTCGAGCGAAACCGCCATGCTCATTTTGTCGGTCAGCAGCAATAGATCGTCGGGCAGCTGCGTTTGCGCATCGACCGACAGCATCTGGTTCAACTCGTCGCTGCTGGTCGCCGCAGCGAACGCATCGGCAAGGGCGTCGTGCTCGTCGTTTCGCGGGTGACGCAGCAGCGCCGTGGCGGCATCCTCCGGGAAGACCTCGACGTACGACCGATAGCGTTCGTCGAACGGCAGGCCCGCCGTCGACAGAAAGCCCTTGGCGAGGCGCAGCGCGTTGAGCAGCGGCGAGTGGCGGTCGCCGGGCAATTTTTCGCCCAGCGCCGATGCCGCGCGGCGCAGTCCGGTGGGCAGGCGGTCGAAGTACGCCCGGTAATGGCTGCCCAGATAGCGCCGGTAGCCGCCGAACAGCTCGTCGCCGCCGACTCCCGAGAGTATGACCGTGACGTCGCGCCGCGCGAATTGCGAGACCAGATAGGTGGTGATGAACGCGGTGTCGGCGATCGGCTCGTCCATT
>JBDTNP010000251.1:0-5266 GCA_039933695.1 Betaproteobacteria bacterium
AGGGATCGCCGCATGGCATTGGGCCAGCGTCTTCTCGGCCCGGTACGCCGGCATGACGACGACGATTTTGCGTTGATGCAGCAAGCGAAGGAGCCGGGATGGACAAGACGCGCGTTCGGCGCGCGCGCGATTCGGCAGATTCTAGCACGCAGACAACGCGCCGCCGCCGCGCGGCGACCGCGGACGCAACCGACGGCGGGCTAATCGCGCGGGGGATTGCCGTTGACGGCGCGGCGCACGTTCATTGCCAGCGCCGGCGGCGCGTCGCTGCGCAGAAACCAGCGCAGCCGGTTCGTGTCTCCGATTCGATCGAACGAATGCGTGCCCAGAAGATGCTCGACCGACGCTCGATAGCGCGAATCCCGCGGTATGCGCACGACCCACGTTTTCCTGCCGGGCGGCGTCGCGAACAGCGCATCGAGCATCGTGCGGCCATGGCCGCCGCCGCGCTGTCCGAGCTCAAGCGCGGCGAGCCAGAGCTCGAAGCCGCCGGCGATCGCACGGAAGAGCCCGAAGCCCGCCGGCGGATTCCCGCTATGCCGATCATCGGGCCAGAACACATAGCCGGGCACCGCGATCGACTCGACTCTTCCGGTCTGCAGGTCTTCCTCGATGAAATACCCGTGGACCAGCGCGCGCTTGAGCTTGTCGAAGAACTCGATCGATTGCGTGGAATCCGCGGCGAGCCCGGAATCGAAGCTGCCTTCGGCGGCGTTCTGCCGGATAAGCGACCGAAGCATGGCCAGATGACCGACATGAGCGGGTGCAAGCATGTTTGCAAACCACGCGACGGGAGCAGGTGCTGTTTATAGCCGTTGCCTTGGCTCGCGGGTGGGCGAGCTTACGAACGGACAGCGCAGCGGCACTAACGGTTGTGCTGTAACAAGCAGCGCGCGATGTGCACGACAACATCCCTCGGCAGACACGAGTGAAATTGTCAGCGACCGCGGCTAGTGCGCCTGCTCCCAGTTCGGGCCGCTGCCGACATCGACGACCAGCGGCACGCGAAGTTTCGCGACGCCGCTCATCAGCACCGGCAGCTCGCGCTTGACGCGGTCGAGCTCGGCGTCGGGCACTTCGAGCACCAGCTCGTCGTGCACCTGCAGGATCAGCCGTGTGCCGAGTTGCTCGCGATCGAGCCATTGCTGCAGGACGATCATCGCCAGCTTGATCAGGTCGGCTGCGGTGCCCTGCATCGGCGCGTTGATCGCCGCACGCTCGGCGCCCTGCCGTCGCGGTCCGCCGCCGGCATTGATGTCGGGCAGCCAGAGCCGCCGTCCGAATACGGTTTCGACGTAGCCCTGCTTGCGCGCCAGCTCGCGCGTTCGCCGCATGTACTCGGCGACGCCAGGATAGCGGGTGAAATACCTGTCGATGAACATTTGCGCTGCGCTGCGTTCGATCGCGAGCTGTGCGGCGAGGCCGAAGGCGCTCATGCCGTAGATCAGGCCGAAGTTGACCGCCTTGATGTAGCGACGCTGGTCGCCGCTGACCTCGGCCGGAGGCACGCCGAATATCTCGGCCGCCGTCGCCCTGTGAATGTCGGCGCCTTCGGCGAAAGCCTTGAGCAGCGATTCGTCCCCGGACAGATGCGCCATGATGCGCAGCTCGATCTGCGAATAGTCGGCCGAGACAATCGTGTGTCCGGGCGGCGCGATGAATGCCTCGCGAATCCGCCTGCCTTCGAGCGTGCGCACCGGTATGTTCTGCAGATTGGGATCGGTGCTGGCGAGCCGCCCGGTAACCGCCGTCGCCTGTCCGAAATTGGTGTGAACGCGCCCGGTGCGCGCGTTGCGCATCTGCGGCAGCTTGTCGGTGTACGTCGACTTGAGCTTGGACAGGCCGCGATGCTCGAGCAGAAGCTTCGGCAGCGGGTAGTCGGCGGCGAGTTGCTGCAGGACATCCTCGTCCGTCGACGGTTGTCCGGTCGCCGTCTTCTTCAGCGCCGGCAACCCCATCCTTCCGAACAGGATGTCGCCCAGCTGCTTCGGCGATCCGAGATTGAACGGCTGGCCGGCGAGCTCGTAGGCGCGGTTTTCGAGCGCAAGCACGCGCTCGCCGAGCTCGCGGCTTTGCGCGTCCAGCAATGCGCAATCGAGAAGCACGCCTGTGCGCTCCATGCGAAACAGCACTTCGCGCGTCGGCATCTCGATCGACGAATAGACGAAATCGAGGCCCGCATCGGCGGCGATCCGCGACTGCTGCACCCGATGCAGCTGAAGCGCGATGTCGGCGTCCTCGGCCGAATGCTCGGTCGCGCGCTCGATCGACACCTGGTCGAAGCTGATTTGCGACGCACCCTTGCCGGTAACGTCGGCATAGCTCAGCGTTTTCACGTCGAGGCGGCGCCAGGCGAGGCTGTCCATGTCGTGCGGGCGGTGCGACTCCAGCACGTACGATTGCAGCATCGTGTCGTGCGCGACGCCGGCGAGCGCGATGCCGTGGTTGGCCAGCACGTGCTGATCGTACTTGACGTTCTGGCCGAGCTTTTTCGCGGACGGATTTTCGAACCAGGGTTTGAGCCGCTCCAGCACCAGGTCGAGCGGCAGCTGCGCCGGCGCGCCCGCGTAGCGGTGGACGAGCGGAATGTAGGCGCCGCGTCCGGGCTCGAGCGCGAACGACAAGCCGACGATCCGTGCCTGCATCGGATCCAGGCTGGTCGTCTCGGTGTCGAAGCAAACGATCTCCGCCCGCCCGATCGCATCGATCAGGCGCCCGAGCGCGGGCATGTCCAGTATGGTGTCGTAATGTCGCGGCACCGGCGCCCGCGCCGGTGCGGGGGCTGCCGACTCGGCCGGTGCGGGCGCGGCGGTCTGCGCAGCGGCGGTCTGCGCGGCGACATCGTTGCGGCCGCCTTCAATGTCCTTGAGCCAGCTCTTGAACTCGAAGCGCTCGAGGAGGTTTTTCAGCCTGTCGGCATCGACCGGCTGCATCGTGAGCCCGGTCGGGACGACCGGCAGCGTGCAATCGGTTCGGACCGTCAACAGCTTTCTGCCCTGCGGCAGCCAGTCGAGCGCGGCGCGCAGATTCTCGCCGACGACGCCGCCGATATCGCCTGCGTGTGCGATCACCTCGTCCAATGTCCCGTATTCGGCCAGCCACTTGGCGGCGGTCTTCGGTCCGACTTTGGCTACGCCGGGAACGTTGTCGACGGCATCGCCGGTCAGAGTCAGCAGGTCGAGGATCTGATCGGCTCGCACGCCGAATTTGGCGACGACGCTTTGCATGTCCAACTTCTCGTTGCTCATCGTGTTGACCAGGGTCACGCGCGGCGTGATCAGCTGCGCCAGATCCTTGTCGCCGGTCGAGATGACCGCATCGAACCCTTGCGCTTCGGCGCGGCGCACCAGCGTGCCGATGACGTCGTCGGCTTCGACGCCGACGATCATCAGCAACGGCCAGCCGTACGCGCGAATCAGCTCGTGCAGCGGTTCGATCTGCTGCGCTAGATCATCGGGCATCGCCGCACGGTTGGCCTTGTACTGCGGATACCAGTCGTCGCGAAACGTCTTGCCGGGCGCGTCGAATACGACCGCGAACTGGTCCGGCTTGCCGTCCTCGACCAATCGGCGCAACATGGAAATGACACCGCGAATCGCGCCTGTAGGCTCGCCGCGAGACGTGCGCAGATCCGGCAAGGCGTGAAACGCCCGGTACAGATAAGACGAGCCGTCGACGAGGTAGAGCGTAGGCATGAATCAGACGAGCAAGATTCCCGAGTTGATCGATCCTGAGGCGAATTTCGCGACCAACGGACAGGAAGCGTGGCGTGTTCTGGGCATTATGGCAGAGTTTGCCGTCGCGACCGAGCGCCTGCGCGGCATTCGTCCCGCGGTCAGCCTGTTCGGCAGCGCGCGCATTGCGCCCAACCATGCGTACTACCAAAAGGCCGAGCGTATCGCGCGCCTGTTGTCCGACGCAGGCTTCTCGGTGATCTCCGGAGGCGGACCCGGACTGATGGAAGCGGTCAATCGCGGCGCGCATGCGGGGCGGTCGCCGGCGATCGGGCTCAACATCGTGTTGCCGCACGAGCAGGCCGGCAACCCGTTCCAGGATGTCGGCATCAACTTTCGCTATTTCTTCGCCCGCAAGATGATGTTCGTGCGTTTCGCATCCGCGTACGTCGTCCTGCCAGGGGGGTTCGGCACGATCGACGAGCTGACCGAATGCCTGACGCTGGTGCAGACCGGCAAGACGCGCAAGATTCCGATCATTCTGGTCGGCGGGGATTTCTGGAAGGGCCTGATCGACTGGATGCGCGACAAGCTGGTCGGAGAAGGCTTGATTTCTCCGGCCGACATCGAGCTGATGACCCTGATCGACGAGCCGGAAGCGATCGTCGATGCGATCTTCGACTATTACGAGAGCCGCGGATTCCAGCCGACGCGCGCCGAGCGCGATAGGATGCTCAATCTGTAGCACTCGGCTGAGCGGAGGCGCCGGCCGAAAGCACCGATTCCTGCTAGAATGAACCACTACTGATCGTCGCCGTGCAACATGCGCCTTCGTCCCGCAACGCTGATTCCCGCCATCGCATTCGCCTTCGCGCTTGCCGCAGTGGCGCAGAAGCCGCCGCCGAAGCTCGAGCCGCTGCCCGAAGCGCCGCCACCACCGCCCGAAACCGCCAACGATCCCGATCTCGAGCCGCAGGTGACGATCGTCCGCCGGCCGACCGAGACCATCGAGGAATACCGCGTCAAAGGGCGCCTGACGATGATCAAGGTGATTCCCAAGACCGGCAGACCGTACTATTTGGTTGCCGACGGCACCGACGGAACGTTCGTCCGGCGCGACAGCCTCGATACGGGATTCAAAGTGCCGATGTGGCTGCTGTTCTCTTTTTGATTTAGGTCCCCGTCCCCAGCAGCGATGAAAGCGGTCGCGCACGCCGAGTGCGCGGCGATGCCCGATGTCGGTCTACACTACCGTCACACCCGAAGAGCTCGCCGCCTGGCTCACGCGTTATGCGATAGGGGCCGTGCACGAATTCGAGCCGATTTCAGCCGGCATCGAAAATACCAATTACTTCGTTACCGCCGACAAGGGCCGCTATGTGCTGACGCTCTATGAGCGTCTTCCGGCGGAGGAGTTGCCGTTCTATCTGAATCTGATCGCTCATCTGGCGAGCGCCGGCGTGCAGGCCCCGGCGCCCGAACCGGATCGCAGCGGCGCACTGTGGAGCATCCTCAACGGCAAGCCCGCCGGTTTGGTGGCACGACTCGAGGGCGCCGCAGTCGAGCGACCGGACGTCGCGCATTGCGCGGCG
>JBDTNP010000252.1:0-11294 GCA_039933695.1 Betaproteobacteria bacterium
GTTACGTTGGCTTCGCCGCGCACCGGCTGACCACGAACGAGTCACTGAACGTCGCGCTGCCCGGCGCCGAGGCATGCATCGTCATTCTGAGCGGCAAGGTCACGGTCGAAGCGGCTGATCACAGCTGGCGCGATATCGGCGACCGTAAGAGCGTCTTCGACGATCGCGCACCGTACGCAGTCTATTTGCCGCCGGGAGAGAAGGCTCGCCTCCTCGCCCATACCGCGGCCGACATCGGCATCGGCGGCGCATCGGCCGCGGCCGGCCCGCCCGCGCGCCTGATCGAGCCGCAATCAATGAAGCGCTTCAAGCGCGGCGAAGGCAGCAACACGCGCTACGTCTGCGACATCCTGCCGCAGACCGAGCCCGCCTCGCATCTATTGCTGGTCGAAGTGGTCACGCCGGGCGGGCACTCGTCGAGCTATCCGCCGCACAAGCACGATACCGACAACCTGCCGGCGGAAAGCGCGCTGGAGGAAATCTATTACCACCGCCTGAATCCCGCGCAGGGCTTCGCGTTCCAGCGCGTCTATACCGACGACCGCTCGATCGACGAGTCGCACGCGGTCGAGGATCACGATGTCGTTCTGGTGCCGCGCGGCTACCATCCGGTGGTCGTGCCGCATGGCTACGATTCGTACTATCTGAATGTGATGGCGGGTCCGAAGCGCGAATGGCATTTCAAGAACGACCCGGCGCACGAATGGATGCTCAAGCGCTGACCCCGCGCTTGCCGTCGAAGAACCCCGCGTCACGGAGAGCGCGATGATTGAAACGGCATTGTTCGGCGCCGGCCGCATCGGCAAGATCCACGCCGGCAACCTCGCCCGGCTGCCCGGCGCGCGGCTCAAGTACGTGGCCGACGTCAATCAGGCCGCGGCCGACGTACTCGCCTCGCGCCACGGCGCGAAGGTCGCGACCGTCGACACGGCGTTGGCCGACAAGTCGGTCGGCGCCGTCGTCATCGCCGCCAGCACCGACACCCACGCCGACCTTTTGTTGCGCGCCGCCGCCGCCGGCAAGGCGATCTTCTGCGAAAAGCCGGTGGATCTCGATCTCGCGCGCGCAGTCAGCGCCGCGGAAGCCGTCAAGCGCGCCGGCGTGACCTGCCTGATCGGCTTCCAGCGCCGCTACGATCCGACGTTCGCGGCGCTGAAGGCGCGCCTGGTCGCCGGCGAGATCGGCGATCCCGAAATGCTGATCGTGACCAGCCGCGATCCCCGCGCGCCGCCGGTCGATTACATCAAGGTATCCGGCGGCATATTCAAGGACATGCTGATTCACGACTTCGACATTTTTCGCTGGATCCTCGACGACGAGGCCGCCACCGTCTACGCGACCGGGAGCTGTCTGACCGACCCGGCGATCGAGGCGGCGGGCGACATCGACTCGACGACGGTGACGATACGCACCCGCCGCGGGCGGCTCGCGCAGATCAACACCAGTCGCCGCGCGGCCTACGGTTACGACCAGCGTTTCGAGGTGCTCGGCAGCAAGGGCATGCTGCAGGCGGGCAACCACCGTCCGACCGAAGTCGCCGCGCACAGCGCGATGAATGTCAGTCACGACAAGCCCGAGCATTTTTTCCTCGAGCGATACCGGATCGCGTACGCCAACGAAATGGCGCATTTCATCGAGGCGGTCGCCGGCGGCAAGCCGGTGCGCACGACCATCGCCGACGGCGTCAAGGCGCTGGAGCTGGCCGATGCGGCGACGCGGTCGTGGCGCGAACGCCGGATCGTCGAGCTATGACCCCATCGGTCGACGCAAAGCGCCGCCTGCGCATCGGCATCGCGGGGCTGGGCCGCCTGGGCCGCCGCCACGCCGAAAATATCGCGCAGCGCACGCCGCGCGCGCAACTGGTCGCCGCCTGCAGCCCGGTCGCGGAAGAGCTCGCCTGGGCGCAGCAGCAACTCGGCGTCGCGCGCGGCTACGTCCACTACGCGGCGATGCTGGCCGATCCGGACATCGATGCGGTGTTCCTGGTCACGCCGACGACCTTGCACGCCGCGCAAATCATCGAGGGCCTGCAGGCGGGAAAGCACGTGTTCTGCGAAAAGCCGCTGTCGCTGGAAATCGCCGACTGCGAGCTCGTGCAGCGTGAGGCAGCGAAGCGGCCGCAGCTCAAGGTGATGATCGGCTATGGGCGCCGTTTCGATCCCAGCTATCGCGATGCCTACGACAAGATCCAGGCGGGAATGATAGGCGCACCGTTCCTGGTGCGCTCGCAGAATCTCGACATGAACGATCCCTCGGGATTCTTCGTCCGCTTCGCGCCGACCAGCGGCGGCATTTTTCTCGACTGCACGGTGCACGACATCGACCTGGCGCGCTGGTTCCTGGGAAATCCGCGCCCGCTGCGCGTGTTCGCCGCGGGCACGGTCGCGATTCACCAGGCCTTAAGGGAATTCGGCGACGTCGACAACGGCGTCGCCACCTGCGAGTTCGACGGGGGCAAGCTCGCCTGCTTCTACGCGTCGCGCACGATGGCGCACGGTCACGAGACGGCGACCGAGATTTTCGGCACCGCAGGCCGCCTGGCCATCGGTGCGAATCCGCGGCTCGACCGGGTCGACATTTCCGACGCGCACGGCGTTCGCAACGAATGCACGCCGACGTTCTACGAGCGCTTCGAGGCGGCGTTCCTGCACGAAATCGCGCACTTCGTCGACACGGTGCTCGACGACCGCGCGCCGGCGCTGACCCTGCACGACGCGACCGAAGCGACGCGCATCGCGCTCGCACTGCGCGAGTCGCTGCAGACCGGGCGCGTGATAGAATTGGAGTGATCGTTTCGCCTTCTCCCGCACGGGTTTTTTCCTGAAGAATCGCCTGGCCCCACGCGACCTGCTGCTCACACTGGCGGTCGTGACCTTGTGGGGATTCTCGTTCGTTCCGATCAAGGTCGGCCTGCGCGAAGTTCCACCGTTCGCGCTGGCGGCATTGCGCTTTTTCTTCGCCGCCGTGCCGCTGGTCTTTTTCATCCGGCGGCCCCGGATGCCCTGGCTCGACATCGCCGGCTACGGGATTGCGATCGGCGTCGTCCAGTTCGGCCTCCTGTTCCTCGGCATCCAGCTCGGCATGCCGGCGGGTTTGTCGTCGCTGGTCATCCAGTTTCAGGTTTTTTTCACCATCGGCCTCGCGATCGCGTTTCTCGGCGACAAGCTGCAGCGGCACAACCTGATCGGTGCCGCGATCGCGGCGTCGGGCATCGTCCTGCTCGCCGCGTTCAAGCTGGCGAGCGGGCTGGAATCGACATTCATCGGCTTTGTGCTAGTGATCGTCGCGGCGTTCGCGTGGGCAGTGGGCAACGTCATCGCCAAGCACGCCGCGGGCGCGCACGAGCCCGACATGTTCGCGCTGATCGTCTGGTCGAGCCTGATTCCGCCGTTGCCGCTCGCGCTGCTGTCGTACCTGTTCGAAGGCGGCCCGTCGGCCTGGGACGCAGTGACCTCGGCCGGCGCGCTGACCTGGGGCTGCGTTCTGGTTCTCGCCTGGGGCGCGACGCTGTTCGGCTTTGCGTCGTGGGCGGCGTTGCTGCATCGCTATCCGACCGGATTGATCGCGCCGTTCGCGCTGCTGATCCCCGTGTCGGGGCTGGCCAGCGGCGCGATCCTGCTCGGCGAATCGCTGGCGCCGCTGCAGGCGCTCGGGGTGATCCTGGTCTTTGCGGGTCTGGTTGAAAACGTATTCGGCGCGGAATTGCGGACCTGGCTGGCGCGGCCGCGGCGTTAGCCTGTCCTAGCGGAAGACGACCGTCTTCTGTCCGTTGAGGAATACGCGGCGCTCGAGGTGATATTTGACCGCGCGGGCCAGCGCGAGGCACTCGACGTCGCGGCCGAGCGCGACCAGGTCGTCGGCGCCCATCTTGTAGTCGACGCGGGCGACTTCCTGCTCGATGATCGGTCCCTCGTCCAGATCCGGCGTGACGTAATGCGCGGTCGCACCGATCAGCTTGACGCCGCGCGCATAGGCCTGGTGGTACGGCTTGGCGCCCTTGAAGCTCGGCAGGAACGAGTGGTGGATGTTGATCGCGCGGCCTTCGAGTTTGCGGCAGAGATCGTTCGACAGCACCTGCATGTAGCGCGCGAGCACGACGAGCTCGGCGCGTTCGTCCTCGATCAACGCCCAGAGCTTCGCCTCCTGCCGGGCCTTGGTCTCGCTCGTCACCGGAAAATGGAAGAACGGAATGTTGTACGAGGCCGCGAGCTGGTAGGTGTCGCGATGGTTCGACACGATCGCCACCGGGTCCATCGGCAAAGCGCCGATGCGGTAGCGGTACAGCAGATCGTTGAGGCAATGATCGAGCTTCGACACCATCATCAGCACGCGCGGCCGCTCCGCCGCGTCGTGCAGCGTCCAGCGCATCGCGAAGCGCTCGCCGATGTCTCCAAAAGCCGCGGCCAGCGGCAAGCGTTCGGGCGCGGCCTCGAGACGCTCGAACAGCACGCGCATCATGAATCTGCCGGTATCGATGTCGCCGAATTGCGCACTGTCGATGATGTTGCAGCCGTTGTCGGCGAGGAAACTGCCGACGGCGCCGACGATGCCCGGCCGATCACCGCATGACAAGGTCAGGATGAGTTGAGGATGGGGCGGCGCGGCGGCAGGCACGTCGGTCACGCGGCAGCCGGGACGTCGATCACGCGCGCCACGTGCCCGGTCGCGCGCAGGAACACTTCGAGGTCGGCATGCGCCAGTATCACCGTCGCGGTATTGGTCAGCGGATGCGCGTGCACGGCGTCGGCTTCCCACAACGAGCGGTCGAGCACGAATTCGACGGCGCGAGCGGTGTCGTTGACCAGCGCCAGCAGGCTGACCGACCCCGGCCTGATCGCAAGATGCTTGTGCAGCCGTTCGGGCGATGCGAACCCCAGTCGCCCGGTGCCCAACACGGCACCCAGCGCGTTCAGATCGACGGCCCGCGCAGCGGGCACGGTCACCAGGAAATGCCGCGCCCCCTTCTTGTCGCGCAGAAACAGATTCTTGGTCTTGGCGCCGGGCAGCGGAGGCACCAGGTGCTCCGATTCCTCGACGGTCATCACCGCCGCGTGCTCGTGCCGTGCAGCGGCGATGCCGTGCCGGCGAAGGAAGTCGTCGATATTCACGGGCGCGACGCCTTGCCCTGAGCGCGCGCGGTGCTAAACTGTCCGGCCGGAACCCAAGGTGGCGACAGTCGCATGGATAGAGCAGCGTGGATAGCCTGAGCAAACCTCTTCCGGACGCGAGATCCGACGGCCCGGGCGCCGGAGCCGAAACGCCTGCCGCGCTGCATCGCGCGGTGCGCGAGAACCTGATCCGCTACGGTGCCGAATTTCATCCCGAGTTCATCGTCCGCGCCCGCGGGTCGTACCTTTACGACGAGAACGGGCGCGCAATCCTCGATTTTACCTCGGGCCAGATGTGCGCCACGCTCGGCCACAATCATCCGGCCATCGTCGCCGCAATCGAAAAGAGCTGCCGCGAGGTGCTGCACCTGTTCAGCGGCATGCTCTCTCCGTCGGTCGCGGCGCTCGCCAGGCGCATGGCGGCGCTGCTGCCGCGAAGCCTGTCCAAGCTGATCTTCCTCAACACCGGCGGCGAGAGCAACGAAACGGCGCTGCGGCTAGCCAAGAAATTCACCGGCGGATTCGAGGTCGTCGGGCTCGACGGCTCGTGGCACGGGACGACGGCAGGCGCGAGCTCGAACACCTACGCCAGCGGCCGGCGCGGCTACGGCCCGACGATCCCCGGCACGTTCGCGATTCCCGAGCCGAACAGCTATCGCTGCCCGATCCGGCATTGCCGCGACCGCTGCGACATGAGCTGTCTCGACGTCGGCTTCAACCTGTTCGACGCGCAGTCGGTCGGGGCGCCGGCCGCCGCGATCGTCGAGCCGATCCTGAGCGCGGGTGGCATCATCGTCCCGCCCGATGGCTATTTCGCCCGGCTGCGCAAGCTTTGCGACGCGCGCGGCATGCTGATGATCTTCGACGAGGCGCAGACCGCGTTCGGGCGCACCGGGCGCAATTTCGCTTTCGAGGGCCTGGGTGTCACGCCCGACGTCCTGACGATGTCCAAGACGCTGGGAGGCGGGCTGCCGCTTGCCGCTACGGCGACCAGCCCGGAAATCGAAGAGGATTGCTACAGCAAGGGCTTCGCCAATTACACTTCGCACGTGTCCGACCCGCTGCCGGCTACCGTAGGGCTGGCGGTGCTCGACGTCCTCGAGCGCGAGCGGCTCGCCGCGAATGCCCGCGCGATGGGCGAGCGCTTGAAGAACGGTTTGCTCGAGCTCAAGGGGCGCTACGAAGTGATCGGCGATGTGCGCGGCGAGGGGCTGCTGCTCGGCGTCGAGCTGGTGAAGGATCGCGAGACACGCGAGCCCGCGCATCAGCTCGGTTTGCGGGTGACGACGCGCTGCATGGAGCTCGGCTTGTCGATGAACATCAGGCAGGTGCCGACGCGCGGCGCGGTATGGCGGATCGCGCCGCCGCTTACCGTCAAGCCCGACGAAATCGATCGGGCGCTGGCGATCATCGATCAGGCATTGGGTGATTGTGTGGGGGAGTGGAAGCGCACGGTGGCTTCCTGAAGATCAATGCATCATTCGGACGAGGGCTCAAAATGCTGAAAAGACTACTGTCGTTACTGGCTTCCGGTCTGTTGCTGGCCGTGGTGCTCGCCTCGGGCGCGCGCGCGGACGTGCTGCAAACGGTCAAACAGAAGGGCACGCTGACCGTCGGCACCAAGGCGGATTACCGGCCATTCGGTTTCCTCGACCCATCCGGCAAGATCGTCGGCTTCGAGGCCGATCTTGCCGCCGACGTGGCCAAGCGCCTTGGCGTCAAGCTCGAGCTCGTCCCGGTCGTCGCCTCCAATCGCATCCAGTTCCTGCAGCAGGGCAAGATCGACATGATGATCGCGACGATGAGCGACACGCCCGAGCGGCGCAAGATCGTCGACATCGTCGAGCCTTCGTACTACGGGTCGGGCACCAACGTGCTGGCGCCGAAATCGGCGCACATCACCAGCTGGGAAGGCCTTCGCGGCAAAAAGGTCTGCCTGATCCAGGGCTCGTTCTATAACAAGGAGCTGCAGGAAAAATATGGCGTCGAAGGCGTGGCCTTCCCGGGCACCGCCGAAGCCTATGCGGCGCTGAAGAACGGCAACTGCGTCGGATTCGCCTATGACGACACGGCGATCGTCGGCGAACTGCAAAAACCCGACTGGCCCGACTACGAAATGCCGCTGGATTCAATCCTGTTCGTGCCGTGGGGCCTGGCGGTCAATCAGGGTGAAAAGGGCTTTGCCGATTTCATGTCGAAGACCATCACCGACTGGCACAAGACCGGCATGATCCAGCAGCTCGAGAAAAAGTGGGGAATCAAGCCCACCAAGTGGGCGCAGGAGATGCACGACAAATACAAGTAACGGCCGGTGCGGCGGCGGGTTTTCGGACGCGGGCGAGAGCTGCCGCGCCCGGCGCGGCCGCCGCATGCCGATAAGGGGCGGCCGATGCAGTTCATCTGGGACTGGTTTCGCTGGTTGTATCAGACGACCGGCATCAATCTCACGATCTTCTACGATCCATTCGATCGTCACCGTTTCGCCGACGGCTTTCTGACCACGGTCAAGCTGTCGCTGATCTGCATCGTGCTGAGCGTGCTGATCGGCGTAGTGGGTGCGTGGCTGCAGGGATCGCGGCTCAACCTGACGCGGCGCGTCGTCTATTGGTATATCCAGTTCTTCCGCAACACGCCGCCGCTGGTCCAGCTGTATTTCTTCTATTTCGGCGTCGGCGCCCTGCTCCGGAGCTCGCTCGCGTCGGGCAACCAACCGCTGGTCAGCAATGTTACCTGGGCGATCATATCCCTGTCGTTTTTCGCCGGCGCGTTCAACGTCGAAATCTTCCGCTCGGGCGTCGAGGCCGTTCCGAAGACCACGCTCGAAGCGGCGGAATCGCTGGGCTTCAGTCGCCTGCGCGCCTATGCGCTGATCGTGCTCCCGCTGGCGTTTCGCATCAGCCTGCCGGCGCTCAACAACAATCTGGTCAATTTGGTCAAGACGACGACCCTGGCGTACGCGATCGCGGTGCCTGAAATGCTCTATGTATCGAGCCAGATCTGGTCGGACGAGTTGAACGTGCCGGTGATGATGAACGTCCTGCTGGTCTGCTACTTCGGGCTGGTCGGCGCCCTTGTGTACCTGATGAATCGCTGGGAGCGTGCCATTAGGGTGCCGGGCTTCGGACAGTGATGCGCACAATCCATCATTCGCCAGGCTCGACCGATCTGCCGGTGCTGCTGCCGGGTGCGGCGCGCCTCGCCCGCCACGCCGCGGCCGAGCGCCGCGCAGGCTCGCCGCGGCTGGCGCTTCGCGCCGAGCACGGTGCCGTGCTGTTCGCCGTCTTCGTGATCGGCTGCGGCATCGCCCAGGCGCAGGTTGGCGCCGACCAGCCCTCGATCCTTGCGACGATTTGGAAATGGACGCCGCTGCTGCTGCGCGGGTTCGTGTTCAATCTCGCGATCAGTTTTGTCGCGATGGCGGTGGGGACTGCGTTCGGGATGCTGCTGGGCTTTGCGCAGGTGTCGCTGCTGCGGCCAGTCAAGCGGGGCGCGTGGCTGGTAACGCATTTCTTTCGCAACGCGCCCTGGCTCGTCCTGCTGTTTTATTGCATGTTCCTGCTGCCGTTCCAGATCCGGATCTTCGGCGTCACAATCCCGCTGCCCGACTGGGTCAAGGCGACCCTGGGGCTGGCGCTGCCGGTGATGGCCAACGTCTCCGAGATCTTGCGCGGGGCGATGCAATCGATCCCCACCGCGCAATGGGAGTCTGCCGCTTCGCTCGCCTTCAGCCGCCGCCAGACGCTGTGGATGATCATCCTGCCGCAGTGCGTCAAGCGCATGCTGCCGCCGTGGATGAACCTGTACGCGATCCTGACGATGGCCACGGTGCTCGCCTCGATCGTCGGCGTCAACGAGATGATGACGCTGACCCGGCAGGCGCTCTCTGCCGAGAACCGCCCCGGGCTGCTGCTGTCGTTCTACAGCTACGTGCTGCTCTGGTTTTTCGTCTACTGCTACCCGATCGCACGCTGGACCGTGCGGCTCGAAGCCCGGTACGCGGTCAACGTCTGAAGCGCCGCCATGCCTGAATCCGATTCCCGTCCGATCGTCTCGCTCCGCGACGTGCACCAATCGTTCGGCAAAGTCGAGGTGCTCAAGGGCATTTCGATGGATGTGCCGAAGGGCGGCGTCGTCTGCATCATCGGACCGTCGGGCTCGGGCAAGTCGACCTTGCTTCGCTGCATCAACGCACTGGTTCCGATCGACAGCGGCAGCATACGCGTCGCCGATTTCGAAGTGCATCGGCTGACCACCGACAAGGAGCGGCTGGCGCTCCGCCGGGAGGTGTCGATCGTGTTCCAGCAATACAACCTGTTTCCGCACAAGACCGCGCTGGAAAACGTGATGATGGCACCCGTCTATGTGCTGAGGGAGCCGCGGGACGAAGTGCGCGCGCGGGCGATCGCGTTGCTGAAGAAGGTGGGCCTCGCCGCCAAGCAGGACGCCTACCCGGGCGAGCTTTCCGGCGGGCAGCAGCAGCGGGTGGCGATCGCGCGCTCGCTGGCGATGCGGCCCGAGGTGATGCTGTTCGACGAGGTCACGGCGGCGCTCGATCCGGAGACGGTCAAGGAAGTGCTCAATACGATACGGGAGCTTGCCGCCGAAGGCATGACCTGCATGCTGGTGACGCACGAAATGCGCTTTGCGCGCGAACTCGCCGACACTGTCTATTTCACCGACGGCGGCGTCATCGTCGAATCGGGCCCGCCGGCAGAGCTGTTCGATCATCCGAAGGTCGATCGGACCCGCGCCTTCCTGTCGCAGATACTCTAGCGTGCCTCTTTCGCTGGCCTCGCGAACGCAATCGTTCCCGGCATGAGCACCGAACTACTTTTTCGCGACGATGCCTATCTGAAAACCGCGCAGGCGCGGGTCGTCGCCGTCGACGAGCGCGGCATCGAGCTCGACCGCACGATCTTCTATCCGCTCGGCGGCGGCCAGATGGGCGACACCGGCGTGCTGGTGCGTGACAGCGGCGAGCGCATCGCCATCGCCGACACGCGCAAGAGCGACGGCCCGGGCAGCGTGCGGCACATCAGCGCGCCGGGCATGCCGCAGCCCATGCCGGGCGAAACGCTGAGCCTCGAAATCGACTGGCCGCGGCGCTATGCGCTGATGCGGCTGCACACGGCGCTTCACGTCATGTCCTGCGTCGTCGTCGCGCCGGTTACCGGGGGCAACATCGCGCCCGACAAAGCGCGGCTCGATTTCGACATCGACATGAGCCTGCTCGATGCCGCGCGCATCGAGCAGGAGACCAACGCCTTGATCGCGCGCGCCGTCGACAGCGAAACGGTCTGGATCACCGACGAGGAGCTCGACGCGCGTCCGGAGCTGGTCAAGACGATGAGCGTGCAGCCGCCGCGCGGGGCGGGTCGCGTGCGCCTGCTCCGGATTCCGGGCATCGATCTGCAGCCATGCGGCGGTACACATGTGCGCAACATCGCCGAGATCGGCCAGATTCGCGTGCTCAAGATTCGAAGCGAAGGCAAGCGTAACCGCCGCGTCGAGATCGCGCTGGCGGATCGCTGACCGCGGCTGCGATCGCCCGCTCTGGCCGGGCGCGATGGGGCCGCCCGTTCGCCAGGGCTTAAGTCTTCAGCCGGTAGCCGGTCTTGAAGATCCACGCGACGATCGCCAGCGACGTCGCCATGAACAGCACCGTCATCGCGAGACTTACGCCGACGCTCACGTCGGCGATGCCGTAAAAGCTCCAGCGGAAGCCGCTGATCAGATAGACGACCGGATTGAACAGCGTGACCTTCTGCCAGAACGGCGGCAGCATGTCGATCGAATAAAAGCTGCCGCCGAGGAAGGTCAGCGGCGTGACGATCAGGAGCGGTACCAGCTGCAGCTTCTCGAAGCCGTCGGCCCAGATGCCGATGATGAATCCGACCAGACTGAACGTCACCGCGGTCAGCAGCAGGAACAGCAGCATCCACAGCGGATGCAGTATCTGGAGTGGCACGAACAGGGCCGCGGTTGCCAGGATGATCAGACCGAGGATGATCGACTTGGTCGCGGCCGCGCCGACATAGGCGACGACGATCTCGAGATAGGAGACCGGGGCGGACAGTAGCTCGTAGATCGTGCCGGTGAATTTGGGGAAATAGATGCCGAACGACGCATTGGAGATGCTCTGCGTCAGCAGCGACAGCATGATCAGCCCGGGCACGATGAACGCGC
>JBDTNP010000253.1:0-3022 GCA_039933695.1 Betaproteobacteria bacterium
GCTACGTCGCGCGTTGTGTCCGGTCCGGCAGCGCCGAAGCCGCTGCTGGCGATGTGAATCGCCATGAATGCCGCAACGACTGCGACGTCGGCCCGGCTTGGACGCCGAGCGGTCGCATAGCGCCGCGCCGGCATGTCGATCGCGTAGCTCATCCCGAGGTCATCCTCGTGGCGTCGGCTCGCGAAAGACCCAGAAGTGGTTGAGCGCGAAGCTTACCGGCGGAACGATAACTATCGCCGCCGCAAGGCCGAGATACGGCGAGGCGTGCAGCATATGCACGACGCAGTACATGATCGCCGCGTTGAGCGCGAGACCCGCGAGCGCGGCGAAGGCGTAGCGCCACAGCCGCTGCGCCGCCGCATCGCGCACGGCGAATGTCCAGCGCCGGTTCAGCGCAAAGCCGGTCAGCATCGCAACGACGAAGGCCAGCGCGGTCGCGAGCACCGGCTCGACGTGAGCCGCCTCGATCGCCGCGGCGAACACCGCCGCGTGCGTCGCGGTCGCGAGCGCCCCCACCACCGCGAAGCGGCCAAACCTGTGCAGCAATGTCGGCATCGGCGGCGCCGGATCAGCCGGCGTCCGGATCGTCGCCGTCGAAGCCGATGCGCTGCCGCACGACATACAGCGGTCGCGCCTTGACCTCGTCGTACACGCGTCCCAGGTATTCGCCGATGATGCCCAGCGAGAGCAATTGCAGGCCGCCGAGGAACAGAACGACCACCATCAGCGATGCGTAACCGGGCACGTCGACGCCGCGCACGATCGTCCGCGCGATCAGATAGACGCCGTAGGCCAGCGCCACCAACGCGAAAACCAGCCCGACGACGCTCCACACCTTCAGCGGCAGCGAGCTGAACGAGGTAATGCCATCGAGGGCCAGCCGCCACAAGCGCCAAGCGCTGAATTTGGACCGTCCCTCGAGCCGCGGCTCGATGTCGTACGAAACGGTCGTTTGGCGAAAGCCGACCCAGGCGTAGAGCCCCTTCATGAAGCGCGTGCGCTCGGGCAACTGCCGCAGCGCATCGACGACCGGACGCGACATCAGGCGGAAGTCGCCGGCATCGCGCACGACCGGCACCGTCGTCATCCGAGCGAAGACAGAGTGAAACACCGACGACGCAGCGCGGCGCAGCGGGCGGTCGGTCGCACGGTCGCGGCGCAGCGCGACGACGATATCGCTGCCCTCACGCCAGGCTGCGACCAGCTCGGCGATGACCTCCGGCGGATGCTGCAGATCGGCATCGATCGGAATGACCGCGTCACCGCCGGCATGATCGAGGCCGGCGGTCAGCGCGATTTCCTTGCCGAAATTGCGCGACAGGCCGACGATGCGCACGCGGGGATCCCGATGCCGCAGCGAAACGAGTTGCGCCAGCGTGCCGTCGCTGCTGCCGTCGTCGATGAAGATCACCTCGGCGCGGCGGCCCAGCGCGTCCAGCACCGGCGCGAGGCGCGCCCAGAACGCGGACAGCCCCGCCTCCTCGTTGTAAACGGGCACGACGATGCTGATTTCGGGCGCGCTGCCGTCCCGGGCGGCCGGCCGCGGCAGCGAGCTCATCGCACCGGCCGCGCCGATGCCGCGCCCGATCCGGTTCGACGAACGCATCATCGGGCTTCGACGCCAGGCGCGCTTAAAGGATTTCCGCCGCGTGGTCGGCGAGTCGCGAGCGCTCGCCGCGCGTCAGCGTCACGTGGCCGCTGTGCGACCAGCCCTTGAAACGGTCGACGACATAGGTCAGGCCGGAGCTGCCCTCGGTCAGGTACGGCGTGTCGATCTGGGCGATGTTGCCCAGGCATACGACCTTGGTGCCCGGTCCGGCGCGCGTGATCAGCGTCTTCATCTGCTTCGGCGTCAGGTTCTGCGCCTCGTCGATGATCAGGTATTTGTTGATGAACGTGCGCCCGCGCATGAAGTTCAGCGACTTGACCTTGATCCGTGATCGGATCAGGTCGCGCGTCGCGGCGCGGCCCCATTCACCCGCTTCGTCGTCGGTCTTGTTGAGCACGTCGAGATTGTCCTCCAACGCGCCCATCCACGGATTCATCTTTTCCTCTTCGGTCCCCGGCAGGAAGCCGATGTCCTCGCCGACCGGCACGGTCACGCGGGTCATGATGATTTCCGAATACACCTTGAATTCGAGCGTCGTCATCAATCCGGCGGCGAGCGTGAGCAGTGTCTTCCCGGTACCCGCCTGTCCCAGCAGCGTGACGAAATCGATGTCGGGATTCATCAGCAGATTGAGGGCGAAATTCTGCTCACGGTTGCGCGCGGTGATGCCCCACACATTGTTTTTCTGATGCGTGTAGTCCTTCAGTGTCTGCAGCAGAGCGGTGCGGCCGCTGACTTCCCTGACCATCGCATACAGCGGCGTCTCTCCCGGCCCCTTGCCCTCCAGATAGACGAATTCGTTGACCAGGAAGTTGTGGCACAGCGGGCCGGTGACGCGGTAATAGGTATTGCCGCCTTGCTGCCACGATTCCATCGCCTTGCCGTGCCGGTCCCAGAAATCGGCGGGCAACTCGCGCATGCCGCTGTAGAGAAGATCGGTGTCCTCGAGGACCTTGTCGTTGAAATAGTCCTCGGCCGAGATGCCCAGCGCACGGGCCTTGATGCGCATGTTGATGTCTTTGGACACCAGGATCACGTTTCGCTTCGGCTGCGCCTGCGACAGATGCATGACGACGGCGATGATCTGGTTGTCGGCCTTGCCGCCGGCGAGCGACGGCGGCAACGTCGTCGAGATCGCCTCGGTCTGCAGGAACAGCCGCCCGGTCGCCGCACCGCCGCTCTGCGGCTTCAGCGGTATGCCTCCGGCAAGGCTGCCGTTGCTGATCGCGATCGCGGCGGTGACGAGCTCATCGAGATAGCGCGATGCCTGCCTCGCGTTGCGCGCGACTTCGGTGACGCCTTTTTTGTTGTTGTCGAGCTCCTCGAGGGTGAGGATCGGCAGGAAGATGTCGTGCTCTTCGAAGCGGAACAGGCTGGTCGGATCGTGCATCAGCACGTTGGTGTCGAGCACGA
>JBDTNP010000254.1:0-3208 GCA_039933695.1 Betaproteobacteria bacterium
CCTGCCGGACTCTATGGGGCGCCGCCGGGCAGACAGCGCACGGTGGTGAAGGACCCGGAGCTATTGCGCAAGCTGACGATTTGAGCGCGTCGCGCCCTGCGCTGCAGTCGGGAAGGACCCGCTATTCGCGGTTGAGCTTTTCGACCTGCTTGATGTAGTTCTGCATCGCGTCGTCCTTGCTCATGCCTTTGAGCTTGCTCCATGCGTCGTATTTCGCGCCGGCGACGAAGTCGAATCCGCCCGGACGATCTCCGCTGACGTCGCCCTCGCTCGCCTGCTTGTAGTACGAGTAGAGCTTGAGCAGGGTCGCGTTGTCGGGTTTTTTCTTCGTCTGCTTGGCGGCGACGGTAGCGGCTTGAAACGCGGTCTTGAGGTCTTTGGGTGCGGCGGTCATGCTTCCTCCTCACGGCATGCGATGAAACGGGCGAATGCGACGTTTATGCTACTTTAGCGCGACTTGGTGAGCGCGGGCAAAAAGGCTTCGGCGATGAGCGGCAACCAGCGCGAACGCATGTCCAGTGTCGATACCGCATGGCTGCGGATGGATCGGCCGAGCAATCTGATGATGATCTGCGGCGTGCTGATTTTTCGCGATCGCGTCGCGTTCGCGGGACTGAAGAAGACGCTTGCCGACCGCTTCCTGCGCTTCGCGCGCTTTCGTCAGCGCCCGTTGCAGACCCCGACGGGCAGCTACTGGCAAACCGACGACCAATTCGATTTCGCGAATCACCTCGAGCGCGTCGCGCTGCCGGGCCGCGCCGGAAAAGCAGAGCTCGAGGCCTTCGTCAGCACGCTGGCCGGCATGCAGCTCGATCCCGGCCGCCCCTTATGGCAGTTTCACCTGATCGAACGCTTCGACGGCGGCAGCGCCCTGGTCGTACGCATCCACCATTGCTACGCCGACGGTATCGCGCTGATCCAGGTGATGCTGTCGCTTACCGACGCCGATCGCGCCGGCGCTGCCGCGGGCCCGCACGGCAAGCCGGCTCGACGCTGATCGAAAAAGGCATCGCCATCTGGCACGAACCGGCGCGCGCGGTCGCGCTTGCCGATCAGGGTGCGGCATTGTCCGCGGAGATCGTCAGGCTCGCGACGATGGGCGAGGATTCGGCGACGCGTTTCAAGGGCAAACCGGGCATCGCCAAACGCATCGCCTGGGCCGACCCGGTGCCGCTTGCCGAGGTCAAGGCCATCGGTCGCGCTTACGGCTGCTCGATCAACGACGTCCTGCTGTCGTCGGTCGCCGGTGCCTTGCGCTCGTATCTACAGCGACATGGCGATGCCGTCGGCGGCATGAGCTTGCGCGCGCTGGTGCCGGTCAATCTGCGCCCGCCGGATAAGGTGTACAAGCTGGGCAATCGCTTCGGTCTGGTTTTTCTCGATCTCCCGCTGGGTATCGCCAATCCGGTCGAGCGTTTGTACGCGGTGCGGGCGAACATGCAGGCTCTGAAGGGATCGTATCAACCGGTGCTCTCACTTGGCATACTCGCGGCGATGGGAGCCGGCCCGAAGGTGCTGCAGGAACAGCTGCTGGCGCTGCTCGCACGCAACGCGACCGCGGTAATGACCAACGTTCCGGGCCCGCAACAGCCGCTGTTTCTGGCCGGCGCCAGCATCGCCAGCATGATGTTCTGGGTGCCGCAGTCGGGCGACATCGGTATCGGTGTGTCGATTCTCTCGTACGATGGCGCCGTGCAGTTCGGCGTCATCAGCGATCGGAATCTTTGCCCGGATCCCGATCTGCTGATCGAGCGTTTTGCTCCCGAGCTCGAGCAGCTCGTCCTGGCGACCTTGCTCGCGCCGTGGCCGTGGACGACGCCACCGGACGCGCGGGCGATGGAGAGCGCGCTGTTCGCTGCGCGGTAGGCGGCGCCGGATTGTGTCGGCTTCGGACGCCGACTTCGATCGCGCCGCGCTACGGCCATGCCGGGTAGGTGTTCGGCATGGCGAAAGCTTCCTTGAGCAGCGGGTTCAACGGCATCGTCAGCTCGCGGGTCGTGAACCATTTGTCGTAGAGGCGCCGGATCTCGCCGCTGGCAAATAGCTGCGATAAAGTCCTGTCGACGATCACCTCAAGTTGCGCTTCCCCCTTGCGCATCATGATCGCGTAGGGCTCCACCGACAGGTACTTGCCGACGACGACGAAGTCGTCCGGCCGCTTCGCCTTCGCGATCAGGCTGTACAACAGCACATCGTCCATCGGGAAGGCGACCGCGCCGCCTTGATCGACCGCCCTGAACGACTCGTCGTGATCGGCGGCGACGACGATGTTCATGTTCAGCAGGCGTTCGGCGTTGATGTCTTTCATCAGTTTCTCGCTGGCCGTGCCCCGTGTCACGACGATCGTCTTGCCGCGGAGGTCGTCGATGCCGGAAATCTGCGAGGACTTCCGGACGAGAAGCTTGATTCCGGCGACGAAGGTCGTATAGGCGAAGGCGACCTCTTTCTGACGCTCCCGCGTGTTGCTGGTCGAACTGCATTCCAAGTCGATCTTGCCGTCCTGCAGCGCCGAGATGCTGTTGGCCGGCGATACCGGGATGTACCTGACCTCGAGGCGCGGCAGGCCGAGCTCGCTCTTGATCGCGTCGGCTATCTCGAGGCAGAGGTCGACCGAGTAGCCCTGCGGACGCTTGCCTGGATCGACAAACGAGAACGGGAACGAAGCGTCGCGAACGCCGATCGGCATCGACCCGGTTTCGCGAATACGCTGCAGCGTGTCGATGGCGCGCGTCGGAATCGTTTCGACCGCAGGCGCCACTCCCGGCGCTGCGCTCTGGGCGGCGGCGCCGACCGCGTACCCGGCAAGCACCAGACACAACAACCGGCCGATGCGCCCGCCGGTCATCGGGCTGCGGTCATTCCAGCTCGGAGCGCGCGAGCTCGATGTCGAGCCGCTCCATCGCGTCGGCGGGTTTGCACGCCGCCGCCTGTTCGTAGAGCTTGGTTGCATCGGCGAGACGCTCGTTGCCGAAAAGCAGTATCAGTCCGTTCGCGTGCTCGATTCTCGCGATCGCCGAATCGGGATTGAGTTTCAGCGCCTTCTGGAAATGCTCGAGCGCCGAGTCTTTTTTTGCGCCATAAGTCATGTTCGCTACCAGCGCCCCGACCTTGGCGATGACTTCGGCTTGATATGCGCCGAACGCGGTATGGGCATCGGCGTGGTGAGGCGCGAGCTTCATCGCCTTTCCGAGCGCATCCTTGATCTTGT
>JBDTNP010000255.1:0-6025 GCA_039933695.1 Betaproteobacteria bacterium
AAGGGCGGCGCGCGATGCGCCGCCCCGGCTAAGTCTCCGTTGCAATGTGCCTTGTCAGGCGGCGGACGGAATCTTGGTCTTGAAGATGTGCTCGTAGCCCATCTTGAATTCCGCATCGTTCAGGAACCAGTAATAGACAACATCCTTGGCCCACGCGCGCTGCGAGTCGACCACCCGCTTGAAGAAGGGGTCTTCGTCCGAAAGCCTCTTGGTGAGGATATCCCATGCGTCGAGCTGCGCCTGAAAAACCGACCTCGGCGTGCGCAAGACGTTGACCTTGTCCTTGTGAATGAGCTCCTGGAGATCCTTCGGGTAGTTCTTCATCGCGGTCCAGTAGTTGGCCTGCGACGCCGCCTCGACGCCATAACGCCAAATCGCCTGCAGGTCCTTCGGCATCGCGTCCCATTTCTTCTTGTTGACGATGATCTCGAAAAACTCCATTGCCTGGTGGAAGGAGCCCAGCTCGTAATTCTTGATCACGTCCGCGGAGCCGAAGCGCCGATCGGAGGTCGGGTTGTTGAACTCAAACGCATCGATCACGCCGCGCTCGAGCGCAGGAATGATTTCGCCTCCGGGCAGCTGCGTGACCTTCGAGCCCATCTCCTGGAACAGGTCCGCCGCAAGCCCAACCGTACGGTACTTGAGGCCCTTGAGCTGGCTGGCGTCCGTGATCGGCTTCTTGAACCAGCCGAGCGGCTGCGTTGGCATGGGCATCGCGAAAAATCCGACGTAGTTCAACTCAAGCTTCTTCAGCAACTCGTTATAGAGCTCAAGCCCGCCGCCGCGGTATATCCACGCAAGCGTCTGGAAGGCATCGCAGCCGTTGATCGGCCCGGAGCCGAAAAGCGAAGCGACCTTGGACTTCCCATACCAGTAGACAGGCACGGTGTGCCCAGCATCGAGCACGCCCTTGCTCACCGCGTCGGTAACTTCGAAAGCCTTAACGACCGCGCCGGCAACCAAATAGTCGACGCGCAGCCGCCCGCCCGACATTTCGTTCACCCGGGTAACGAATTCCTGGGCAAACTCATTGAAGATATCGGTGGAGCTCCAGGCCCCTTGCATCTTGATGACGAGCGGCGATTGCGACTTGGCGATCATCGGGAAGCCCAGTGCCGCGCCACCGGCGGCAGCGCCGGTTGCGGCCTTCAGGAACTTGCGCCGCGCTCCGGCGACCGTCGCGGGACGTTTCTGCTTCGACTGCGATTCGGTGCTTTGTGTCATGTCTCCTCCTTTGGAGTGGCATCGCCCGACATCATAGGGAGGGTTTCCGCCGAAGCCCCCCTCCGGGTATTTGGCCGCGGTCAAAAAACAGGTCTGCCGCGATCTACGATCGATTATACCCACCCCGCCACAGCCGTCCACTCCCGCACGCCCAGCGCCATGGGGCTGGGTCCAGGTCAGGCCAAAGCCCGCCGTTCGCGCAGCGCCTGGGCCAAGGTCCCGCTGTCGACATATTCCAGCTCCCCTCCGACGGGGACGCCGCGGGCGAGACGCGTGACCTTGAGTCCGCGTGCGACCAGCATTTCGCCGATAAAGTGCGCGGTCGCCTCGCCCTCGTTGGTGAAATTGGTGGCCAGCACCACCTCGCGCACCTCGCCGTCGGCGGCGCGCTTGAGCAGGCGATCGAGCCGGATTTCCTTCGGACCGACCCCGTCCAGCGGCGACAGCCTTCCCATCAGCACGAAATAAAGCCCGGCGTAGGCCTGCGT
Organism: Betaproteobacteria bacterium; assembly: GCA_039933695.1. Taxonomy (GTDB): domain Bacteria; phylum Pseudomonadota; class Gammaproteobacteria; order Burkholderiales; family Casimicrobiaceae; genus PALSA-1003. The sequence goes on from JBDTNP010000255.1 coordinate 1,713, forward strand.
ATGCTCGATCATCATCAGGTCCGCCGGCGTTTCGACCACGCATAGCAGCGCCGGATCGCGTTTCGACGACCGGCACAGCGCGCACAGCTCGTCCTCGGTGAAGGTATTGCAGCGCTGGCAATGCCGGATCGTGCGCGTCGCCGCTTCCAGCGCCGTCGCAAGCCGTTGTCCTCCTTCGCGATCGTGCTGCAGCAGATGCAGCGCCATGCGCTGCGCGGCCTTCGGTCCGACGCCGGGCAGGCAGCGCAACGCTTGCGTCAGCTCGTCAAGGGCAGGCAGAGTCACAGCGGTCGGCGTCACTGGCCCTGTCAGAACGGCAGTTTCATGCCCGGTGGCAGCCCAAGTCCGGCGGACAATCCCGCCATCTTCTCCTGTGAAGCGGCTTCGATCTTTCGCACGGCATCGTTGATCGCCGCGGCGACCATGTCCTCGAGCATGTCCTTGTCCTCGGCCAGCAGCGAAGGGTCGATCGTTACACGCCTGGCGTCATGGCGCCCGGTCATCAGCACCTTGACCAGGCCGGCGCCCGACTGACCCTCGATTTCCATCGCGGCGATCGCCTCCTGCGCCTTTTTCATGTTTTCCTGAACGGCCTGCGCCTGCTTCATGAGGCCGGCGAGCTGGTTCTTCATCATGGTCGGATTCCTGGACTACGAATTGGGTTTGATCGATTCGGTCTTGATCGTCGCGTCGAATCGCGACAGCACGTCCTGCACGAATGGATCGTCGCGAAACGCCGCCTCGGTCTTGGCCTTCGCTTCGGCGCGCTCACGCCTTTCCTGCGCCGCGAGCGTCGCGCCCGCCGCCGCGGCGACGTCGAAGCGCAGGCGGACGCGGCGCCCCAGCGCCTCGTCCAGCGCCGCCTTCAGCTTGTCGGTGTAGGCCTTGTCGAGCAGGTGCCGCGCGGCCTCCGGGACCGCTAGGACGATTTCGTTGCCGGCGATGGCTTTGAGCTCGGTCTGCGCCGCGAGCTGCAGCGCGATACCCGACAGCTTCAGTCCGGCGACGAAACCCGGCCAGTCGGCGATCTGTACCGGCGCGAGCGCCGTAGCGCTGGACTGGGCAGGCGCGGCCGCGACGCCGGGCTTGACCGGCGGGTCGGCCGCCGGCAACAGTGCTTGGCTCGCCCCCTGCCTGCTGCTTGCGACCTGCGCGTTGCCGCTTGCCTGCCCGGTACCGGGCGCCACCGGCGCTCTGCTGCCGGTCGTCGGCCCGCTCGTGCTCGGGGCCTCGCGAGCGACGGCGCGAACGGGCGGCTTGGCCTCCGCCGAAGAACCCGCGCCCGGCTCGAACGCGAGCAGGCGCAACAGCGTCATCGCGAATCCTGTCTGCTCGTCCGGCGCAAGCGCCATATCGGCCCGTCCCTGAACGCAGATCTGGTAGGCAAGCTGCACGGCGTCCGGCGTGAATGCCGTCGCGTAGCCGGCGATCCGCGATGCGTCGGGCAGCGCATCGGCGACACCTGCGACCGTCTGGGCGACCGCGATGCGGTGAAAAAGGCTCGCCAGCTCATCAAGCGCCGCAGGCAGCGACAAGCTGCGCTCGGCGAGCGCCGCGGCTTCAGCCAGCAAAGCCTTGCCGTCGCCGGCCAGCAAGGCATCGGCAATGCGATACGCGTACTCGGCATCGACCGCGCCGAGCATCGTGCGCACCACGGCTTCGCGCACTTCGCCTGCGCCGTAGGCGATCGCCTGGTCGAGCACCGATAGCGCGTCGCGCATCGAGCCGCGCGCGCTGTGCGCGATCAACGCGAGCGCCGCGTCGTCGAAGGCGATGTCCTCGGCGCGAAGAATATCGGCCAGCCGCGCCGCGATCTGCGCGGCCGGGAGGGCCTTCAAGTTGAACTGCAGGCAGCGCGAAAGCACGGTGACCGGGATCTTTTGCGGGTCGGTCGTGGCGAGGATGAACTTGACGTGCTCGGGAGGCTCCTCGAGCGTTTTCAGCATCGAATTGAACGCCGCCTTCGACAGCATGTGGACTTCGTCGATCAGGTAGACCTTGTATCGGCCGACGGTCGGAGCGTAGCGCGCGTTGTCGAGGATCTCCCGCATGTTGTCGATGCCGGTATTCGACGCGGCGTCGAGCTCGAGCAGGTCGACGAAGCGGCCGGCATCGATGTCGATGCAGGCCGGGCATACGCCGCAGGGCGTCGCCGTCACGCCGGTCGCGCAATTGAGGCTCTTGGCCAATAGTCTTGCGATGGTGGTCTTGCCGACGCCGCGCGTACCGGTGAGCAGGTAGGCGTGATGCAGTCGCCCGCGCTCCAGCGCGTTGGTCAGCGCCCGCACGACGTGATCCTGCCCGACCAGGTCGGCAAATTTCTTCGGCCGCCATTTGCGGGCGAGCGCTTGGTAACTCATTGGCCTTCAGTTTTAGCGTTGACGTTTAGCAAAGCAATGCGCGATTTCGCTTCGCGTTCGGTTCCAGGCTAGGCGCGATGCCGCCGCAGGCGCGCCGTGTACCTAAACGTACACAAGCGTCTGCGGCGGCAGAGCAACAACGCCTGGGACCGAACTGAAGCGAAAGGGGGGTGGCGAGCCGTACCCCCGGCACTTGCAGAGAATAGCTATGGCTGCTTCCTTCCGGACCTGACCAGGTTCACCACCATGCAATGCGGGGCGGCCCGCCATTGATCGTTGCCGCTGCTAGGCATCATTATCGGCGAACGAGGCCCATGCAGCAAGCAACACGACTGCGCGACGGCTCGATGCAAAGCGAATTCCACCCGTTCGTCTGGCCGTCATCGCCGTGGCGGCTATAATGCATTCAGCGCATCGTGTATCGGAGTCGGATTGCGCACACGCTCTCTGCTGCGTATCTGTATCGCGGCGTCGATGACATTGGCTGCCTGCGGTCCATCGCAACCCCCGCCGCCGTCCTCGTCGAACGAATTGACCGTGCTGCTGCGCACCGGGCCGGGCACCTGGTTCGTCGGCGCCGACGATCAAGGCGCAGGCATCGACTACGACCTTGCGCATCTCTTCGCCGAGCAGGAAGGAGCTACTCTCAAGGTGATCCCCACCGGCGACCCCATCGACAAGCTGGCCGAAGCGGGAGCCGGCCCGCGATTCGGCGCAGGCAGTCTGTATCTCCCCGGGTCGCAGCTGCCGCCGCCGGCGAACGCCGTGCTCTATTCGTCCGGCTATTACGCCGCCGAACCCGTGCTGATCTACAACATCGACGGGTTCAAGCCGGAATCCTGGCGCGACCTGGCCGACGAAACCGTCGGCGTCCTCGAAGGCGGCGGCCTCGCGAGCGCGTTGTCGAAAGTGCGCGCCGATCATCCGGAGGTGCGATGGCAGATGATCACCCTGCCCTCGACCGAGGCGATGATCAGCCAGGTATCCGACGGGACTTTGAACTACGCGATCGTCGCGTCCAATGACGCCGAAGGCGCGCGCCACGTCTATCTCAATTTCGACAAGGCGTTCGCCGTCGCCGGCAAACAGCAACTGGTCTGGGCATTTCCACCCGGCGAGCGGCATCTGCGCGATCGGGTCAACGCGTTCTTCGCGCAGCTTCGCCGCGACGGCAGGCTGCAGCGGCTTGTTGAGCGCTACTTTTCCTATGGCACGGTGCCGCGCATCGATGCCGGCGTATTCCACGAGCGCATCAAGTCGACCTTGCCGCAGCTCCGCGACGCGTTCCAGCGCGCGCAACAGGAGACCGGGATCGAGTGGCGCCTGCTCGCCGCGATCGCATACCAGGAATCGAAGTGGGACGCGCAGGCCACCAGCGAGACCGGCGTGCGCGGCCTGATGCAGTTGACCGAGGAAACCGCGCAGCGACTCGGCGGCATCGATCGCCTGGATCCGACGGCGAGCGTCCTCGCCGCAGCGCGCTACCTGCGCGAGCTGAAGGACCGGCTGCCGCAGCGCATCGCCGAGCCCGACCTCACATGGCTCGCGCTGGGCGCGTACAACATCGGCATTGCCCATCTGGAGGACGCGCGCATCCTGGCGCAGAAACAGAAGCTCGATCCGGATACCTGGTCGGCGCTGAAAAAGACGCTGCCACTCCTGGCGCTGCCCGAGTATTACGAGACGGCGAAATTCGGCTACGCACGCGGCGCGATGCCGGTAGCCTTCGTCGATCGCGTGCGCGCGTACTACGACATCCTGCTCGCGCAGCAGCCGCCGCTGCAGCCGCGACTGCGCATGTTCTCGGGTGTCGTCGATGAAAACGCTGCGCAGCCGATGGCCGCGCCGGTCAACGCCGCCAAATAATCAGCGAGCCGCGGCGATCGTGCTTGCGCCGCCCATATACGGCCGGAGTGCCGCGGGGATGTCGACGCCTCCGTCGGCGGTGACGAC
>JBDTNP010000256.1:0-1820 GCA_039933695.1 Betaproteobacteria bacterium
GCGGGAGCGATCGCCTAGCGTCGACCGGGCGGCATCGGCGCGGTAACATCGACCGATGACGTCACCGACCAGGGCGCCGCCGGTGAGCGCCCATACCCGGCCAACGCGACCCGCGCCTCCGCGCGGCAGCCCGCGGCCGTACACCGTCGGCTTCTATCTGGTTCCCGATTTTCCGATGATGGCTTTCGCTGCCGCGATCGAGCCGCTGCGCGCGGCCAATCGCCTGTCCGGCGAGCGGCTGTTCATCTGGCAACTATTTTCTCGAGACGGCGATCCGGTGCGGGCCAGCAATGGCGTCGATGTCGCAGTCGGCGGATCGATTCGCGACCATGCCGCGCTCGATCTGCTGCTGCTGCGCGCCGGCACGCTCGACGCCGGCGTGCGCGACAAGCCGCTCGCCCAGTGGCTGCGCGGGCTTGTGCGCAGCGGCGCGTCGATCGGCGGCATCAGCCTCGGCGCCTACGCTCTTGCGCACGCCGGGCTGCTCGACGGCCGGCGCTGCGCATTGCATTGGGAAAATCTGGCCGCCTTCGGCGAGCAGTTTCCACGCGTGCGCACGACGACCGACATTTTCGTCATCGATGGCAGCCGATACACATGCTCGGGCGGAACTGCCGGGCTGGACATGATGCTGCAGCTGATCACCGACCGCAACGGCAGGGCACTGGCCAACGACGTGTCTGAGCAATTCATCCATCCACGGATCCGCGGTACGCAGGATCGGCAGCGCATGGCGATCCAGGCCCGGCTGGGCGTTGCCAACCAGAAACTGATCGCCGCGATCGGGCTGATGGAAAGTACGGCCGACGAGCCGCGCGATGTGCAACAGATCGCTGCCGACGTGGGCCTGTCGCCACGCCAGCTCGAGCGCCTGTTCGCCAAATACCTGCACGCGAGCCCGAGCCGCCACTATCTGGAGCTGCGGCTCGACCGGGCGCGGGAATTATTGCTGCAAACCGCCAAGCCCATTCTCGACGTCGCGGTGGCCTGCGGATTCGCGTCGGCCTCGCATTTCAGCCGCTGCTATCGCGCCGTCTACGGCCACAAGCCGAGTGACGAGCGCGCCGCGGCGCTGGCCCGGCGCGCCCGCTAACGCACTAGAGCTTGCTCGCGTAGTCCTTCTGCACCTTCTTGATGCGCTCGTGCGAGCCAAGGAAGGCGTGCTTCGACATGTCGGCCGAGTATTTGCTGGCCGGCGGACGCTTGCCGACGGCCTCGGCCAGCGCGCGGATATGGTGGGGCCCGGCGCCGCAGCAGACGCCCAGATAGCGGATGTCCATTGCCAGCGCCTCGCGGCCGAATTCGGCGATCTCGAAGCGGTTGCAGGTGAACGGATCGAGCGCGACGGGGAAAGGCCGCGAGCCTTCATCGTAGCGCCAGTGCGCATCGCGCAGCGACTGGAACGAAGGCTCGCGCTCGCTCGTGCGATAGGGAACGGGCAGCGCCGCGATATGCGTCTTGACCGCGGCGCGCATCTTGCGCAGCAGCGGCATCATCGTGGCCGGGCCGCGGATGCAGTTCAGGCCGACGACGTCGGCGCCGGCATCGGCAAGCCGCTTGCATGCATCGACGACGCCCCAGTTCTCGCGCGTCACGTCGGCCTGGTGCATCGCCAGCGTGATCACGGCCGTTTGTCCGGCGCGCTTGACCACGTCGAGCGCGATCAGCGCTTCCTGAGCGTAGGAAAACGTCTCGCCGATGATGAAGTCGACCCCGGCGTCGACCGCCCAGCCGACCTGCTCCTCGAACATCTCGCGCACCGCCCTGTGGGTCGCCGGATCGGCCGGGTCGTACACGTTGGTGTTGCAGATGTCGCCCGC
>JBDTNP010000257.1:0-4449 GCA_039933695.1 Betaproteobacteria bacterium
CCGGGGAACCCTGGCCGACCAGATCAATCGTCGCGTACCCGCCGAAGTGCGAATTCCGCGGCTCGCTCCGACCCATGCCTACCGGGCTCAGGGCTCCACGGAAGTCGCCGCGCCGGGAGACGGTCTCATCCTCTTCAACGGAATCGGGGGATTCTCTCCGGACGGACGTGAATACGTCATTGCGCCCGGCGCGGGAAAAGCAACGCCCACGCCATGGGTGAATGTGATTGCGAACTCCCGCTTCGGCACCGTCGTGTCGGAAAGCGGGCTCGGCTACACGTGGAGCGAGAACGCGCATCTGTTCAGGCTCACGCCCTGGCACAACGATCCGGTCAGCGATCCGAGTGGAGAGGCGATCTATTTGCGCGATGAAGAAACCGGGCATTTCTGGTCATCGACCTCCTCGCCTTGCCCCGGCTCGAATCCTTACGTCACCCGGCACGGATTCGGCTACAGCGTTTTCGAGCACACCGAGGATGGGATTCGCTCGGAGCTCACGGTCTTCGTGGCGCTCGACGCCGCGGTCAAGTTTTTCAGTTTGAAAGTGCATAACGACTCGGGTCGCCCGCGACGGATATCCGTCATCGGCTACGTCGAGTGGGTGTTGGGGGACCTTCGCGCAAAGTCTGCGATGCACGTGTCGACCCAAGTCGATGCCAGGAATGGCGCTTTGTATGCGCGCAATGCCTACAACAGCGAATTCTCGGACTGCGTGGCGTTCTTCGACGTCGACGAACCCACGCGGACGGTGACCGGTTCCCGCGCCGAGTTCCTCGGCCGCAATGGCACGCTACGCGACCCCGCGGCCTTGCATCGCGTACGGCTCTCCGGCAAGACCGGCGCCGGCCTGGATCCGTGCGCTGCGATGCAGGTTACGTTCGACCTCGCCAACGAACAGCACCGCGAGACGGTTTTCCGGCTTGGCGCGGCAAGCAACGCCGATGCGACCAGCCAGCTCGTGCAGCGCTTCCGCGGATCCGCAGCCGCCGCAGATGCGCTCGCCGGCGTGATCGAGCACTGGCGACACACGCTGACGGCCGTGCAGATCGACACGCCTGATACGGCGCTCAACGTACTGACCAACGGCTGGGTGATGTATCAAACGATCGCGTGTCGCCTTTGGGGGCGCAGCGGCTTCTATCAGTCGGGCGGCGCCTACGGGTTCCGCGACCAGTTGCAGGACGCAATGTCGCTGGTTCACACCAAGCCGCGGCTGCTGCGCGATCAGATCGCGCTTTGTGCCAGTCGACAGTTCGTCGAAGGCGACGTCCAGCACTGGTGGCATCCGGGGTCGGGCCGGGGTGTGCGCACCCATTGCTCGGACGATTATCTTTGGCTGCCTCTCGCGACGTCCCGCTACATCCTGGCCAGCGGCGACCTGTCGATTCTCGACGAAACGGCGCGCTACCTGGACGGACGGCCGGTAAATGCAGAGGACGACTCGTACTACGACCTGCCCGGTCGATCCGATCAGCGCGCGACCCTCTATGAGCACTGCGTCCAGGCGGTTCTGCATGGCCTGAGATTCGGCGCGCACGGATTGCCGCTGATCGGATCGGGCGACTGGAACGACGGCATGAATCTCGTCGGCAGGCACGGCAAAGGCGAGAGCGTATGGCTCGGCTTCTTCCTCTGTCACGTGCTGGGCGAATTTGCCAAAGTGGCGCGCCTGCGCAACGACCCGTCGTTCGCCGACCGTTGCGATGCGGAAGCGATGCAACTGCGACAGCGGATCGAGAAGAACGGGTGGGACGGCGGTTGGTACCGCCGTGCGTACTTCGACGACGGTTCGCCGCTGGGTTCGATTACCAACGCCGAGTGTCAAATCGATTCGGTGGCCCAGAGCTGGGCGGTGCTTTCGGGCACGGGTGACCCCGCGCGCTCGCGCGTCGCGATGAACGCCGTTAGTGCGCGCCTGGTTCGTCGCGATCACGCCTTGATCCAGCTTCTCGATCCGCCGTTCGATACGTCCGATCTCGAGCCGGGATACATTCGCGGCTACGTGCCGGGCGTGCGGGAGAACGGTGGCCAGTACACCCATGGCGCGATCTGGGCCGCGATGGCGTTCGCCGCGCTGGGCGACAACGCCCGCGCCTGGGAGTTGACGCAGATGATCAACCCGCTGAACCACGCTCGAACGCCTGAGGACGTTGCGAACTATAAGGTGGAGCCCTACGTCGTCGCCGCCGATGTCTATGCAATGGCGCCACACACGGGCCGCGGCGGTTGGACCTGGTACACGGGTTCGGCGGGCTGGATGTACCGGCTGGTCCTGGAGTCGCTGCTCGGCCTCAAGCTGGAAGGGGATCGGCTTCGCTTCGCGCCGTGCATGCCTCCGGACTGGAACGGTTTCGCGTTGCGCTACCGCTATCGCGACACCAGCTACCGGATCGTGGTGCGGCGGACCGAGATGGTCGGTGATGAAGCGATGGATGCGACCAGCGTGACGCTCGATGGGGCCGCGCAGGACATCGACTTCATTCTGCTCGCCGACGATAGCCAGGAGCACGAGGTCGATGTGCATATCCGGTCCATGCGCCCGGTTCCGCAAATGATTGATGTCTAAAAGCCGTATTGTCGCTGTTCGTCGATCCACTATGTACGCCATCGCACGGAGCGCGCCGGAGAAGAGCGGACAATCGTCAAAATGAACCGTGATCGTATCGAAGGCGTATGGAAGCAATTAAGGGGAAGATTGCGCAGGCGCCTCGTCCGGCATCTGACGGTCTTCACGTAGAATACGAATAGGAAACACGGGAGGACGCGTGCGCGTACGCTTCTGGGGTACCCGAGGTTCGATTGCGACGCCGGGCCCGGGCACGGTCCGATTCGGCGGCAACACGTCGTGCGTGGAAGTGACGACCAACGCTGGCGCGACCTTCATCCTTGATTGCGGCACCGGCGCCCGCGCGCTCGGCGCCGCGATGATGGCGCGCGGGTCCGGCCCCATTACGGCGACGATCCTGCTCAGCCACACCCACTGGGATCATATCCAGGGATTCCCCTTTTTCGTCCCGCTTTTTGTCGCCGGGAACCGAATCACCGTCTGCGGTCCAGAAGGCAGTGCAGGTTCGCTGCGCGAAGTCCTTTCCGGCCAGATGGAATTCACCTATTTTCCCGTCGAGATCGGCCAGCTTCCTGCAACCATCAGCTTCCAGCAGCTCGAGGAGAGAACGCACGAAATGAACGGCGCGCGCATCATCGCCCAATACCTGCATCACCCGGCGATGACCCTGGGCTATCGCATCGAGGCCGACGATGCGGTCCTCGTTTACCTGTGCGACCACGAGCCTTTCTCCGAGACGTTCTCGCATGACAACCGCGCCCAGTTCGGCACCGAGTACATCGCTCACGAAGGGGACCGGCGCCACGCGCGGTTCATGGCGGGCGCCGGCCTGGTGATTCACGACGCTCAGTACACGCCGGAGGAATACCTGTCCAAGAAGAATTGGGGTCACAGCACCTACGAGTACGCCGTCGATATCGCCGCGGCTGCGGGGGTGCGTGCCCTGGCGCTCACCCATCACGATCCTGCACACGACGACGCTTTCATCGCCGAGGTCGAGAATCGTGCCCGCGCTTATGCGAAACAATTCGGGCACGCCATCCACGTCTGCTGCGCGCACGAGGGCCTCGATCTTGTCGTCCAGCCGCATGGCGCTCGACAGCTGGCCGACACGCCGCCCGCGCCGCAATCCGGCCGAGATGCAACCCGGGGCGCCCGCATCCTGGTCGTGGACGACGAGCCGGACTTGCGCACCCTCGCGAACCTTGCGCTCACCCAGGCAGGCCACGTCGTTGTCGAGGCTTCCAGCGGGGAGGAAGCGCTCGCGCTGATCGATGCCGCGATGCCCGACCTGGTCTTACTGGATCTGCTGATGCCCAAACAGGGGGGCCTCGAGGTGCTCAAGATCCTTCGTTCCAAGCCGGCGACCGCGGCGCTGCCGGTGGTCGTGCTGACCGGGATGGACGACGAGAGCACGACGCGCGCAGGCTTCGAGTTCGGCGCGACCGATTTCCTGACCAAGCCGTTTTCGATCCCGCAGCTCGCGGCGCGCGTACGTGCCTGTCTGACGCGCACCGGAAGCGGAGACGACCCGACGGTACGATGATCGACGGGGCCGCGACCCATTCGGCGCCACGTCGATGACGCAGCACCCGGGCCTGGAAGCACGGTTTCGCCCCGGGCCACCTGCTGGGCCGCGCTCAGGGCTTGCACTTTTTCGTTTATCCCCTATCTTATATATTTGTAGCTCCCGCCTTCGCCGCCGTGTCTCCCGTGAAGAAAACCGCTTCGTTCCATCCCGCTGTCGACCGCTGGTTTCGCACGCACTTCGCCGCCCCGACCGAGGCGCAGGCCGGGGCTTGGCCGGCGATCCAGGCCGGCCGCGATGTCCTGGTCGCGGCGCCGACCGGGTCCGGCAAGACGCTGGCCGCCTTCCTCGCCGC
>JBDTNP010000258.1:0-3346 GCA_039933695.1 Betaproteobacteria bacterium
CCGCCATGATGCCGATCGGCCCGGCGCCGGTGATCAGCACGTCCTCGCCGACCAGGTTGAACGACAGCGCGGTGTGCGTCGCGTTGCCGAACGGATCGAAGATCGACGCCAGGTCGTCGGAAATATCGTCGGGAATCTTGAACGCGTTGAACGCGGGGATCACCAGGTATTCGGCGAATGCGCCCTCGCGGTTGACGCCGACGCCGACGGTGTTGCGGCATAGATGGCGGCGCCCCGCCCGGCAGTTGCGGCAGAAGCCGCAGGTGATGTGGCCTTCGCCCGATACGCGGTCGCCGATCGCGAAGCCGCGCACTTCCTGGCCCATGTCGACGATCTCGCCCACGTACTCGTGGCCGACGTGCATCGGCACCGGAATCGTGTTGCGCGCCCACTCGTCCCAGTTCCAGATGTGCATGTCGGTGCCGCAAATCGCCGTCTTGCGGATCCGTATCATCACGTCGTTGTGGCCGACCTCGGGTTTTTTCACCTGCGTCAGCTTGAGGCCCGGCGCGGACTCGAGTTTCGCGAGCGCCTTCATCGTTTCTCCTTGATCGCTCCCAGCGCCTTGCCGACCTTCGCGAAGGCCGCGACCGCCAAGTCGATCTGATCGTCGGTATGCGCCGCGCTCATCTGGGTGCGAATGCGCGCCTTGCCCTTCGGCACGACCGGATACGAAAACCCGATCACGTACACTCCTTCCGCCAGCAGCGCGTCGGCCATGCGCGTCGCAAGCGCCGCGTCGCCGAGCATCACCGGGATGATCGGATGCGCGCCGGGCACGAGGTCGAAGCCGAGGCCGGTCATCGCGGCGCGAAAACGCTCGCCGTTGCGACGCACGCGCCGGCGCAGTTCCGTCCCTTCGTCGCCGGCGAGCAATTCGAGCACGCGCAGGGATGCCGCCGCAATCGACGGCGCCAGCGTGTTCGAGAAAAGGTAGGGCCGCGAACGCTGCCTCAACAGCTCGACGATCTCCTTGCGCCCGGACGTGAAGCCGCCCGATGCGCCGCCCAGCGCCTTGCCCAGCGTCCCGGTGATGATATCGATCCGCCCTTCGACGCCGCAGAATTCGGGCGTGCCGCGGCCGCCTTCGCCGACAAATCCGACGGCGTGCGAATCGTCGACCAGCACCAGCGCGCGATGGCGGTCGGCCAGATCGCAGATCGCCTTCAGGTCGGCGACGATCCCGTCCATCGAGAATACGCCGTCGGTGGCGATCAGCCTGAAGCGGGCTCTGACCGCTTCCGCCTCGTTCAGCCTGGCTTCGAGGTCGGCCATGTCGTTGTTGCGGTAGCGAAAGCGCTTCGCCTTGCACAGGCGGATGCCGTCGACGATGCTGGCGTGATTCAACTCGTCGCTGATGACGGCGTCCTCTTCGCCGAGCAGCGTTTCGAACGCGCCGCCGTTGGCATCGAAGCAGCTTGAATAGAGGATGCTGTCGTCGGTTCCGAGGAACGCGGAAATCGCCCGCTCGAGCTCCTTGTGCACGGCCTGCGTGCCGCAAATGAAGCGCACCGACGCCATCCCGAAGCCCCAGTTGTCGAGTCCGTCACGCGCCGCGGTCACCAGCCGGGGGTCGTTGGCGAGGCCCAGATAGTTGTTCGCGCAGAAATTGAGCACCTCGGCGCCCGAGCTCAACCGGATCTGCGACGACTGCGGGCTTTCGATCACCCGCTCCGCCTTGTAGAACCCGTCGGCGCGGATCGCATCGACGGTGCGGCGCAGATGCGTCAGGTATTCGTCATGCATCGTGGGGAGGTAGCGGTTGTTGGCGCGTACTTGCGCGGTCATCTTCGAAGGAGCAGCAAATGCCTTGGGCGCGACACGCGGCGTTCGGCGCAGCCAACGGCAAAAAGACGCCGCTCAGGCGTGCGTTGGCCTAGCATTCTCGGGCGCTGCCGCAACGGGGTCAAGTTATGTAGCGCGCCAGCGGGCCAACTGAACCGGATCAGGTTTCGAGCAGGCCGGTGGATTTCGGCTCTGTGTGGCGCTAGACTCGTTCGAGCAGACGCTCGGCTGGCGATAGGGGAGTGCGCCTGGGAATTCCACTGCTTTTGGTCGCGACAGCAACCGAATGGGCCGGCCCTGCGCGCCTGCCGCGAGAGTTGGTGCGCGCCGGCTTCGACGTGTCGGTGCTGGCGCCGCAGCGCGCGTTGCTCGCAAAAAGCCGATACGTAGGCGCGGTCACCTACCTGCCGGATGCTGCTACGCCGATGCAGTGGGCGTACTTGCTTGCAGCGAGCCTGGGGGCGAGCGCACCGCGGTTGATCGTGCCCTGCGACGATACTGCACTGCAGTTGATGATGACGTTCGTCGAAACACCGCCGGAGGGTTTAGGAAATTCGGTGCGGGAGCGAATTCTTGCCTTGATTCGCGAATCACTGGGTGATCCCAGATTCTATCGGTCGAGCATAGACAAGACGCTGTTGCCGCCGGCGGCCGAAGGCCTTGGCGTGCGCGTGCCTCCATTTGAAATCATTTCCGATGTTGACGCGGCCCGCGCATTCGCGGACGAGCAAGGCTATCCGATCGTGCTTAAGCGCGCGTTCGGCACCGCGGGGCAGACGGTCGAGATAGTTCCGGAAGAAGCGCGGCTGGAACTTGCTTTCCGGAATCTGATTTCCAAAGGGGATGCGACGCTTTGGAAATCCGCCGATTTGCTGGCCCAGGCCTGGATTCCTGGAAAAGGGCTCTTGCATGCGGTCGCTGCGTGGGAAGGAGTCGTTTACGCCGGGATGACGCGCGAAGTGTTGATGCGCAGCCCGGCTACCGGACCTTCGACGGTAGTACGCTGCCGGCATGCCCCGGAGGCCCGGCGTTTCTCCGAACTGCTCGCAGCCGGTTTCGGAGTAAGCGGCTTCTTTGGGCCGGAATTTATCGAACACGAGCGGACAGGGGACGTCTACCTGATCGAAATCAACCGGCGCGTGACCAATGGCGTGCAGATGGGCGGGCTCGTCGGGGTCGATCTCTGTGCCGCGCTGGCCGCGGCCCTTGACCACAATGCGTATAAGGGGCGAGCCGACATCCCCGCGGGGGAGGAGCATCTGATAGCGGAGTTCCCCCAGGAATGGCTGCGCGACCCTTCGAGCCCATACTTGCGTGCCGCCCGGACCGATGTACCGTGGGACGATCTGGGTTTATTGCAAGCCATGCTGGCAATGCGCGCAAGGTAACAAGGCGTAACAAACCCGCGGGAATCGTCCTGATCGTACTTTCAGGAGATCGGCAGAAACAGAAACGGCCCGCAAAAGCGCGGGCCGTTAATTCATTGGTGGCGAATCAGGGACTCGAACCCCGGACCAAAGGATTATGATTCCTCTGCTCTAACCAGCTGAGCTAATTCGCC
>JBDTNP010000259.1:0-1849 GCA_039933695.1 Betaproteobacteria bacterium
CGACAATATCGCCGCGGCCGGCATCATCACCGGCGTCGGCCGCGTGGCGGGGCGCGAGTGCGTAATTGTCTGCAACGACGCGACGGTCAAAGGCGGGACCTACTACCCGATGACCGTCAAGAAGCATTTGCGCGCGCAGGAGATCGCGCGCGAGAACCGGCTGCCGTGCATCTACCTGGTCGATTCCGGCGGGGCCAATCTTCCGAATCAGACCGAGGTTTTTCCGGACCGCGATCATTTCGGCCGGATTTTCTTCAACCAGGCGACGATGTCGGCGGAAGGGATTCCGCAGATCGCGGTCGTCATGGGTTCGTGCACGGCGGGAGGCGCCTACGTGCCCGCGATGTCGGACGAATCGATCATCGTGCGCGAGCAGGGGACGATCTTCCTGGCCGGCCCGCCGCTGGTCAAGGCGGCAACCGGCGAGATCGTCAGTGCCGAGGAGCTGGGCGGCGCCGAGGTGCACACGCGGATCTCCGGCGTCGCCGATTATCTTGCGCAGAACGACGCCCACGCTCTTTCGATCGCGCGCCGCATCGTCGGCAATCTCAATCGGGTCAAGCCGGCGCCGCCCGACGTCGTGCCGCCTCGCGAGCCGCTCTATGCCGCCGACGAGCTCTATGGCGTCATCAACGCCGACATCAAGAAACCGTACGATGTCCACGAGGTCATTGCCCGGATCGTCGATGGCAGCGAGTTCGACGAGTTCAAGGCGCGCTACGGCACGACCTTGGTGACCGGCTTCGCCCGCCTGAGCGGCTATCTGGTGGGCATCGTGGCCAACAACGGCGTGCTGTATTCCGAATCGGCGAAGAAAGGGGCGCACTTCATCGAATTGTGCTGCCAGCGCGGCACGCCGCTCATCTTCCTGCAGAACATCACCGGATTCATGGTCGGGCGCAAATACGAGGCCGGCGGCATCGCCAGCGACGGCGCGAAGATGGTGACCGCCGTATCGTGCACCAGCGTGCCCAAGTTCACGGTGATCATCGGCGGCAGCTACGGCGCCGGCAACTATGGCATGTGCGGCCGCGCGTTCAATCCACGCTTCCTCTGGATGTGGCCGAATGCGCGGATTTCGGTGATGGGAGGCGAGCAGGCGGCGACGGTGCTGGCGACGATACGGCGCGACGCGATCGAAGCCAAGGGCGGCGCCTGGAGCGCCGACGAGGAGGCGGCTTTCAAGGCACCGCTGCGCGAGCAGTACGAACGGGAAGGCCATCCGTACTATGCGAGCGCGCGCCTGTGGGACGACGGCGTGATCGACCCTGCGGATACGCGCAAGGTCCTCGGGCTTGCCATCTCGGCGGCCTTGAACAGCCCGATCGAGCCGACGCGCTTCGGCGTCTTCAGAATGTAGAGTTGGTCGTGACGAAAAAACTCACTAAGCCAGTCACCAAGCCAGCCAGCAAGCCTGTCCGCCGCGGTTCCGCCTCACCGCTTGCCCCGGCTGCTTTCAGAAGCATCGACGTCGATATCCGCGCCGCCGTCGCCGTCGTCACGCTCAACCGGCCCGACATGCACAACGCGTTCGACGAAGTCCTGATCGCCGAGCTGACGGCGGCGCTGCAACGCCTCGACCGCGACCAGACCGTGCGTGCGGTCGTCCTGACGGGCGCGGGGAAAAGCTTTTGCGCCGGCGCCGACCTGAACTGGATGAAAAAAATGGCTTCGTTCTCGCGCCCGCAGAACCTGGCCGACGCCAAGGCATTGGCCAAAATGCTGCTGACGCTGAACCGGCTGTCGAAGCCGACGATCGCGCGAGTGCACGGTGCGGTATTCGGCGGGGGCGTGGGACTGGTCGCCTGCTGCGACATCGCCGTCGGCGAATTGAACGCGGTTTTTGCGC
>JBDTNP010000260.1:0-6862 GCA_039933695.1 Betaproteobacteria bacterium
CGATTATCAGCTGAAGGAGATGGCCGCGTCGCTGACCGACGCTCCGTTCGCGCCGGCACCTGCCGGCGTCGGCGCGCTCGGCCCCGGCAGCAATGCGTTGCTGGTGCAGATCTGGGACCGAAACGGCGTGCAGCTGTATCTGTCGCAACCGCACCGCGTGCTCCCACAGAACGCGCAACTCGGGTTCACCACCGTCGACACCAAAAGCGGCGCCTGGCGCGTGTTCAGCACGCTCGCCGGCAGCCAGGTCGTGCAGGTTGCGCAGCCGATGAGCGCGCGCCGCGAGCTGGCCACCAGCATGGCGTTGCGCACCGTCGTCCCGCTGCTGGTGGCGCTGCCCGTGCTCGCCCTATTGATCTGGCTGACGATCGCGCGCGGATTGGCGCCGCTCGACCGCGTCGCCGCTGCCGTCGAGCGACGCTCGCCGGCGCTGCTCGAGCCCTTGTCCGAATCCGCCTTGCCGCGCGAGGTGCAGCCTCTGGTCGGCGCGCTGAATGGGCTGCTCGGCCGACTGAGCCACGCGCTCGCGGCGCAACGTTCGTTCATCGCCGACGCCGCGCACGAGCTGCGCACGCCGCTGACCGCCGTCCACCTGCAGGCGCAGCTCGCCGAGCGCGCCACGACCGACGCCGAGCGCCGCGCCGCGCTGGCCGATTTGAAGGGCGGGCTCGAGCGCGCCACGCGGCTGGTCGAGCAGCTGCTGTCCCTGGCGCGCGAGGAGCCCGGCGTCGCCGACCGTCCGCCGGCGACGGTCGACTTGCCTGCGCTCGCGCGCGAAGTCATGGCAGATCTCGCCCCTCTCGCCGCCGCCAAGCACATCGACCTGGGGCTGAACGCGGACAGCCCTGTGCAGGTGCGCGGCGACGCCGAGGCGCTGGCGACGCTCCTCTCGAATCTCGTCGACAACGCGCTGCGCTACACGCCGGAAGGGGGCCGGGTCGATGTCGGCGTGGCGATCGATGCCGGGAAGCCGATGTTGAGCGTGCGCGACTCCGGCCCGGGTATCCCCGAAGCCGATCGCGAGCGCGTATTCGACCGCTTCGTCCGCGGCAGCGTCGCCGCCGGGGCGGTGCGCGGCAGCGGGCTTGGATTGTCGATCGTCAAGCGCATAGCCGAGCGGCACGGCGCCGACATCGCCGTCGGGCCAGGCCTGGACGGCGCCGGAGCCGGCATCAGCGTGCGCTTCCCGGCTGCGGAACCGGCGCCGCCCGTGCCCCGTAGCGCGGCCCTACCGTCGCTGCGCGACATTTCCGGGCCTAAAGGCGGGCCTTAAGTTTCGCTTAAGTATCGGTTCCTATTCTTGTAA
Organism: Betaproteobacteria bacterium; assembly: GCA_039933695.1. Lineage (GTDB taxonomy): Bacteria > Pseudomonadota > Gammaproteobacteria > Burkholderiales > Casimicrobiaceae > PALSA-1003. Next base: position 1,307 of record JBDTNP010000260.1, read on the forward strand.
GCAAGCCGGAATGGATGTCCGGCCACTTCCGACAGGAGAAAACGATGCAAGCCAATGTCTTGAAACGCAGCGCGGTTGCGGTCGCCATCGCCGGCGCGTTCGCGCTCGGCGGGGTCGCTGCCGATCGCCTGCTGCCGTCGGCGGCCCTTGCCGCCGTCGTGCCGACCGCGAATCCCGCCGCGGCAACGGTCGCGGTCAACGGCGCGCCCACGGTGGCGCTGCCTGACTTCAGCGGACTCGTCGAGCAATACGGCCCGGCGGTGGTCAACATCAGCGTGACCTCGGACAACCGCAAGGTCCTCGGACAGGACGAAAACGACAACACCCCCGACATGCAGGGGTTTCCGCCGGAGTTTCGCCAGTTCTTCCGTAACTTCCAGGCCCCGCAGCGCGGTCCGACGCGCGGCGTGGGCTCGGGCTTCATCATCGATCCCAGCGGCATCGTGCTGACCAACGCGCACGTCGTCGACGGCGCCGACAACGTCAACGTCAAGCTGACCGACAAGCGCGAATTCACCGCCAAGGTGCTCGGCGTCGACAAGACCACCGACATCGCGGTGTTGAAGATCGATGCGAAGAACCTGCCGTCGGTGAAGACCGGCGATCCGGCGCAGGCCAAGGTCGGCTCGTGGGTCGTCGCGATCGGGCAGCCTTTCGGCTTCGAGAACACGGTGACCTCGGGCATCATCAGCGCCAAGTCGCGCGCGCTGCCGGAAGACTCGTACGTGCGCTTCATACAGACCGATGCGGCGGTGAACCCCGGCAACTCGGGCGGCCCGCTGTTCAACCTGAAGGGCGAGGTCATCGGCATCAACTCGCAGATCTTCAGCCGTTCCGGCGGATCGCAGGGTCTCGCGTTCGCGATACCGATCGACGTCGCGATGCAGGTCGAGCAGCAGATCGTCAAGCACGGCAAGGTTACGCACGGCAGGCTGGGCGTCGCGATCCAGGACGTCAATCAGGCGCTGGCCACGAACTTCGGGCTGAAGTCGCCGAGGGGCGCGCTCGTCAGCTCGGTGCAGAAGGACGGCGCGGGCGCCAGGGCGGGACTCAAGCCGGGAGACGTGATTCTCACGTTGAACGGCGAAGAGATCGCCGGCTCGTCCGACCTGCCGCCGAAGATCGCCTCGCTGCAGCCCGGTTCAAGCGTGACGCTGGGCATTTGGCGCGACGGCGCGGAAAAACAGCTGACCGCGGCGCTGGGCTCGATCGATGACGGCAAGAACATCGTCGCCTCGGCCGGCAGCCAGGACCTGGGCAACGCGCGGCTGGGCATCGCCGTGCGGCCGTTGACCGCTGAAGAGCGGCGCGACAACGATATCGCCGGCGGTCTGGTCGTGCAGGACGTCGCCGGCGCGGCCGAGCGCGCGGGCGTGCGGCCGGGCGACGTGATCGTTGCGGTCAACACCAAGCCGGTCAAGACCGTCGAAGAGCTCAAGGCGATGGTCGCCAAATCCGGCAAGACCGTGGCCTTGCTGGTACAGCGCGACAACGCGCAGATTTTCATCCCGGTGACGCTCGGCTAAAGCAAGTCAGTTCTCCTCCCGGCGCCGGCGACTCCCCGGCTTCGGTCCTCGAGCGGACGGTCCCCCGTCCGCTTTTTTTTCCCCGGCGCGGTGGCGACGTCCGGCTTGACAATCTATGATATTTGTGTGATATCATAACAATATCGGCCGCCAATCCGGCTTCCGTATCTACAGCTGATCCCAATCGAGGGGAGGAGCGAGCGATGATCCACGTACGAGCCAGCAATCCGGGTTTGTGGTCCGCCGTCGGTGCGGGACTTGGCACCGCGGTCGGTACGGCGTTGGGCAACAGTCCGTTCGGGCTCGCGATCGGAGCGGCGTTTGGCATGTTGTTTGCGATGCTCAACTTCCGCAGCCGGACGCGGAAGCAGCGGCGCTAGCATCGGCCTCACGTCAACGCCAGGAGGACAACCATGCGCCGATCCGCGTTTTTTCTGCTCGTCGCGTTGATCGCGCTCAGCGCGGCGTTCATCGCGGTCACCGCGGGCCAGCTTCCCGGGCTGGTCGCCTCGCACTTCGACAGCCGATCCGGGGCCAACGGCTGGCTGACCCGCAGCAACTATCTGCTGTTGATACTCGCGCTGGCGATACTGTTGCCGCTCGCGATCGTCGGCTTCATCGCGCTCGTCATCCGCACCGCGCCGCGGCTGATCAACCTGCCGCACCGGACCTACTGGCTGTCGGAAGGCCGGCGCGACCAAACGCTGGCGACGCTGCTGGCATTCGCCTGCGTGCATGGCGGGCTGCTGACGGTGTTCGCCGCCGCACTCCATTACGTCATACTGCAAGCCAATACCTCGGCGCCGCCGCAACTTCCAGGCGCCCTGTTCGTGGCCGTGCTTCTGACGCTGCTCGCGGCGATGGTCGCGTGGACGATCGCGCTCTATGTCCGCTTTCGCCGTGTCGATTGAGTCTGCGCGCCGCGAACGCGGGCGCTGCCGGCGTGGCTGAAAAAAAGGCTTTTCTGCTGCGTCTCGACCCGGCGCTCTGGACAGCGCTCGAGCGCCTGGCGCAGGGCGAACTTCGCAGCGTCAACGGACAAATCGAGTTTTTGCTGCGCGAGGCCTTGTCGCGCCGCGGCATCGGACCGGGCCGGGAGTCGACGAACGTACCGCCGGCGGAGACGGCTTCGGCCATTCGAGGCAGGCGTGGCAAGGTGGATTGACCCTCTGACGAAGACACTGGCGGGCGCCGCCGCGTTCCGCGGCGAGGCGCTGCGCCAGGCGATCGGCGACGACGAGCCGTTCCTGTACGAACTGCATCGCGAGGCGATGCGCGATTACGTCGAGATCACCTGGGGCTGGAACGAGGCCTGGCAGCGCGCGCACTTCGCGACCAATTACTCGCCGCTGCACAATGCGGTGATCGTTCGCACCGGGAGCCTGCCGGCCGACGTCGGCCGGCTCAGCCTGACCCGGCACTGGCGCTCGATTTTTCTTCGCGACATCGAGCTTGCCGCGAACGAGCGCGGGCACGGCATCGGCAGCGCAATCATCGGCGCGGTGATCGCGCTGGCGCAATACAGCGACCGGTACGTCGAGCTCAACGTGCTGGCGTGCAATCCGGCCCGCCACCTGTATGCCCGGCTGGGATTTCGTGTCATCCGCGACGACGGCGCCCGGCTCCGGATGCGCACGTAGTAGTCCGGCGGCTACAGAATCTTGGCGAGCCACGCGCCGATCGCCCTCACCTCCTCCAGACAGAGCGAATGCTCGATCGGGTACTGATGCCATTCGACGGGGTTGCCGTTCGCCTCGAGCGCGCGGCGCGAGGCGAGGCCCCATTCGAAGCGCACGACCGGATCGGCGGTGCCGTGCGCCATGAAGATCGGAACGTCGCGATTGGCGGCGGCCGCTTCGGCCGGCAGCCTGTCCGCCTGCACCAGATAGGTGGACAGGGCCAGGATGCCGGCGAGCCGCTCGGCGTGGCGCAAGCCGGCGTACAGCGCGATCGCTCCGCCTTGCGAGAAGCCCGCGAGGACGATCCGGGCCGCCGGTACGCCACGCGCTTCTTCCCGGGCGATCAGCGCCTCGATCTGTTCTCTCGACTGCCGCACTCCGGCGATATCGGCGCGGTTGTTCAAATCGGCAGCGGCGATGTCGTACCAGGCGCGCATGCGCATGCCGCTGTTGATCGTGACGGCGCGCACCGGCGCGTGCGGAAACACAAAACGCACGGCCGCCGCCAGCGGCAAGCCGAGCTCCGGCACGATCGGAACGAAATCGTTGCCGTCGGCGCCGAGCCCGTGCAGCCAAATCACGCTGACCGCAGGGCCCGGCGCCGTTTCGAGCTCGATTGCGGGCAAAAGATCGGACATCGGCAGCAAACCCCAAGCGAAAGAGGCGGGATTCTACCGGACCGGCCGTTGCGGTGCCGGCAACGTAAGCCCGGCCGGCCTGTCTAAGGGACGCAAACGGGCGTACAATCCGCGCCTCGAAACGGCGGGGCGACACAATCGCGCCCGCCGTGGTGGCGGCCCCTATCCGGTGACCGCGCGATCCAGAGACAAAATTTTTGGAGCTTGTCCGATGCCCCCTGGCGTAACCGGCGCGACTGCGCTGCGCGATATTTCTCTGGACGACAATCCGCCGCGCAGCGGCCTATTGCGGCGCACACTGACCTGCGCGCAGCGCAGGTCATGTGGAAGCCACCAATATGCGGTGGCAAGGGAGGCGTGCCGTGGCTGAACCGCTCCGCACTGTCACTCTCGACGACAAATATCAGCTCGAGTCGGGCCGCGTCTATCTGACGGGCGTTCAGGCGCTGGTTCGGCTGCTGATCCTGCAGCGGCAGCGCGACGCCGCCGCCGGACTCAACACCGCCGGATTCGTCTCCGGGTATCGCGGTTCCCCCCTGGGCGCGCTCGACCAGTCGCTGTGGTCGGCCGCCAGGTTCCTCGAGCGCGCGCACATCAAGTTCCAGCCGGGTCTGAACGAGGACCTCGCGGCGACGTCGATCTGGGGCAGCCAGCAGGTCAACATGTACCCGGGCGCGAAATACGACGGCGTCTTCTCGATGTGGTACGGCAAGGGGCCCGGCGTCGACCGCTGCGGCGACGTGTTCAAGCACGCCAATTACGCGGGGACCTCGAAGCACGGCGGCGTGCTGGTCCTGGCCGGCGACGACCACGCGGCCAAGTCGTCGACCTTGCCGCATCAGTCGGATCACCAGTTTGCCGCCGCGATGATGCCGGTCCTCTATCCGTCGTCGGTGCAGGAGATCATCGACCTCGGCCTGCACGGCTGGGCGATGAGCCGCTATTCGGGGCTGTGGGTCGGTTTCAAATGCGTGTCCGACACCGTCGAAAGCTCGGCTTCCGTCACCATCGATCCCGATCGAGTCAAGCTTGTGATGCCCGACGACTTCCCGTTTCCGCCGGATGGTGTGCACATCCGTTGGCCCGACGGTTTCCTGGAGACCGAGGCGCGGATGCAGGATTTCAAGATCTACGCCGCGCTGCATTATTGCCGGGCCAACCAGCTCAACCGCATCGTCATCGACAGCCCGAAGCCGCGGCTCGGGATCATCACCTCGGGCAAGAGCTATCTCGACGTGCGCCAGGCGCTCGATGATTTAGGGATAAGCGAGGCCGACGCCGCCGAAATCGGCATCCGCGTGTTCAAGGTCGCGATGCCCTGGCCGCTCGAGCCCGAAGGCGTGCGCCACTTCGCCGAAGGCCTCGACGAGATCCTGGTGGTCGAGGAAAAACGGCAGATCGTCGAATACCAGCTGAAGGAGCAGCTCTATAACTGGCGCACCGATGTCCGGCCGCGCGTCGTCGGCAAGTTCGACGAAAAAGGCGAGTGGATGCGCCCGCACGGCGACTGGCTGCTGCCTGCGGCGAGCGAGCTCACGCCCGCGATGATCGCGCGCGTGATCGCGCAGCGCATCGCGCGGCTCGAGTTGCACCCGCGGCACAAGGAGAAGATCGAAAGCCGCGTCGCGTTCATCAACGCCAAGGAGGCGGCGCTGGCGAAGCCGAAGATCAGCCTGCAGCGCATCCCCTACTTCTGCTCGGGCTGTCCGCACA
>JBDTNP010000261.1:0-2368 GCA_039933695.1 Betaproteobacteria bacterium
ATGAACAGCACGCAACTGATCGGGATTACCGACTGCGTCCACGCCACCGAGACATCCGGAAAGTTGATCAGATAGTCGGTCGCCAGCACGTCGAGCACCGAGTAGCCGATCCAGCCGAGCAGCGCCAGGAAACCGATGACGATGATCTTGCCGGCGACCACGAAGACCAGACGGCGGCGCGGCGGCATCGACCTGACCAGTCCCGGAAAGCCGATGTGGGCGCGCTTGAGTGCGCCGAGCGCCGAGCCGTAGAAGGTGAGCCAGGCGAGCAGGATGGCGGCGATCTCGTCGTACCACGACAGCGAATTGCCGAGCGCGCGATAGCAGATGCCTATCGTCACCTCGATCGCCAGCGCCGACATCAGCACGATGACCATCGCCTCGAGGAATTTCTCGTATGCGCTACGGAATCGCGCCAACGTCACGCTCGCTCCCCCTGCGACCTTCGGACGTTATTTGCCCAGCGCGATCGCCTGCTCGATCAGCGCAGTAGAGCCGGGAACTTCGGCGCCGAACTCGTCGTAGATCCCCTTGCTCGCCGCGATAAAGGCATCCTTGTCGGCCTGGTTGACCTTTACGCCGGCCGCGACGAACTTGGCCACCAGCTCTTCGTCATCCTTCTTCGCGCGCTCGTAGACGAAGGCCTGCGTTTCCTTGGCCGTGTCCTCGATGATCTTGCGCACATCGGCCGGCAGACTGGCCCAGCGCTTTGCGCCGACGGCGACGAACGCCGGCGTGTAGACGTGGCCGGTCAGCGAAAGAAACTTCTGCACCTCCTGGAATTTCTGCGACCAGATCTGCGTCAGCGGATTCTCCTGGCCGTCCATCACGCCGGTCGACAGCGCGGTGAACACCTCGGAAAGCTTCATCGGACTCGGGTTGGACCCATAGGCCTGGAACATGCGCAGACGCCACTTGCCTTCCGGAATCCGCAATTTGACGCCTTTTAGATCTTCCGGTTTGACGATCGGATGCTTGTTGTTGGTGATATGGCGGTAGCCGTTCTCCCAGACGGCAAGTATTTTGAGACCCTTAACTTCCGCTGCCGGCTCGAGCTTCGACCAGAAGATCGCCTTTTCGATCTTCTGCATGTGACTGCGATCCTTGACCAGGTACGGCATTTCGAACAGGCCGAACAGGTCCGCCTCCGACGACATAACCGTCGAAGGCAGCGCAAGATCGAGTGTGCCGAGCTTGAGCTTCTGCAGCAGCTCCTTGTCGCCCCCGAGCTGGCTCGAGCCATAGACGACGATCGTTGCCTTGCCCCCAAGCTTGGCGTTGGCGCGCTTGGCGAATTCGGTGGCGGAGACGTCGAACAGCGACCCGGGTTCGCCGACGTGGCCGAATTTGAGCTCGAGCTGCGCCAGCGCCGGCTGACTCAACATTGCCAGCAGCGCGATCCACAGCAGTCTGGACATGTTCATCGTGATCTCCTCTCGTTTAGGCGGTATTCGCTATTTTATGGTTGCGCAGATGCGATCGGGCGCGTCAGGCCGTGCTGGCGGCCAGCGCCGGGGCGCCGGACTTGGTGCTCGGCGCGCCGGCGAGAAACGCAAGCGCTGCGGCCACGCCGCCCGATTTATGCGGCACGCGCGAGGCCGCGAGCGCCATCTCGACGCCGCACAGGGTTCCGCACAGCATCAGGTCGTTGAAAAATCCCAGGTGCCCGATGCGGAAAACTTTTCCCGCAAGACGGCCGAGGCCGGTGCCGAGCGACAGATCGTAGCGCGCGAGCGCTTCCCGGCGGAAGGCCTCGGCATCGTGACCGTCGGGCACGACGATCGCGGTCAGCGAGCTGCTGTACTCGGCCGGGTTCCGGCACAGGATTTCGAGCCCCCAGCCCCCCACCGCGCGACGGGTCGCTTCGGCGTGGCGATCGTGGCGCGCGAACACGTTCGGCAGACCCTCGCCGAGCAGCATGTCGATCGCCTCGTGCAGGCCGTAAAGCAGATTGGTCGCCGGCGTGTACGGAAAGTAGCCCTGCCGGTTCATCGCAATGATCTCGTCCCAGGCAAAGTATGAGCGCGGCAGCCGCGCCTCCTTGCTGGCGGCGAGCGCCTTGTCGCTGACGGCGTTGAACGACAGGCCCGGCGGCAGCATCAGTCCCTTCTGCGAGCCGGCGACGGTGACGTCGACGCCCCACTCGGCATGCCGGTAGTCGATCGAGGCCAGCGACGAGATCGTGTCGACCATCAACAGCGCAGGATGGGCGGCGCGGTGGATCGCCTGCCGGATCGGCGGGATCGCCGTGGTCACGCCGGTCGACGTCTCGTTGTGCACGATCAGCACCGCCTTGATCGCGTGCGCCTTGTCGGCGGCGAGCCTGGATTCGACGATCGCCGGGTCGACGCCGCTGCGCCAATCGCCG
>JBDTNP010000262.1:0-1611 GCA_039933695.1 Betaproteobacteria bacterium
TGATCCAGTACGCGCCGACGACCCGCGAGGTTGCCAAGCGGCCGCTGCTGATCGTGCCTCCTTGCATCAACAAGTACTACATCCTCGACCTGCAGCCGGAGAATTCTTTCGTGCGCTACGCGGTCACCGAGGGCCATACGGTATTCATGATCTCCTGGCGCAACATACCGCCCGAGCTCGGGGACCTCGCCTGGGACGATTATCTCGAGCAAGGCGTGCTGGCCGCGCTCGACGCCGCGCGCGAAATCGCCGGCAGCAAGACGATCAATGCGCTCGGATTCTGCGTCGGTGGGACGCTGCTTGCCTGCGCGCTGGCGGTGCTTGCAGCGCGGCACGACACGCCCGTGGCGAGTGTCACTCTTCTCGCGACGATGCTCGACTTCGCCGATCCCGGCGACATTGGCGTCTACGTCTCGCGCGAAGGGCTCGCGGCGCGCATCCCGGCGCTGTGCGGCGGCGGCCGCATCCAGGGCAGCGAGCTCGCCAGCGCATTCGCAAGCCTCCGGCCGAACGAGCTTGTATGGAACTACGTCGTCGGCAACTATCTGAAAGGTCAAACGCCGCCCGCATTCGACCTGCTTTACTGGAACAGCGACTCGGCCAATCTTCCGGGACCGATGTACGTCGAATACCTGCGCGACATGTATTTCGACAATCGCCTGCGCGAACCCGGCGCGCTGTCGATGTGCGGAGCGCCGATCGACCTCAAGCGCATCGCGATGCCCGCCTACGTCCTTGCCACCCGCGAAGACCATATCGTCCCCTGGCGCACCGCGTACAAAACCTTGGGCCTGCTTGGAGGCGATCTGACGTTCGTGCTCGGGGCCTCGGGTCATATCGCCGGCGTGATCAATCCTGCGGCGAAAAACCGGCGTAACTTCTGGACCAACGAGCTGCTGGCCGATGATCCGGACGACTGGCTGGCGCGCGCCCGGACGCAGCCCGGCAGCTGGTGGCCGCACTGGGCGGCGTGGCTCAACGATTACAGCGGCGGACAGCGAGCTGCACCCAAAACGCCGGGCAGCGACAAGCATCGGCCGCTGTCGCCGGCGCCCGGCGCGTACGTCGTCGAACGCGTATCCTAGCCGCCGCGGCAAGAGCTTGCGTTTCATCGACCGCATTCCCGCTGCCGCGAAGCTGCGGGCTGCGTTACCATAGCGCGGCGATCGTCCGATCCGGGCCCAAGGCAAGCCGGGCGTCACGCCCAATCTTTTGCGGAGAATTTCATGAGCGACATCGTCATCGCGGGCGCATTGCGCACCGCGATTGGTAAATTCGGCGGCACGCTGGCCAAGACGCCGGCACCCGAGCTCGGCGCGACGGTGATCGCCGCGCTGCTCGCCCGTTACAAGTTGAAGCCCGACCAGATCTCCGAAGTGATCCTCGGCCAGGTGCTTACCGCGGGCAGCGGTCAGAATCCGGCGCGGCAGTCGTCGATCAAGGCGGGCCTGCCTGCGGAGATTCCGGCGATGACGATCAACAAGGTCTGCGGCTCGGGATTGAAGGCGGTGATGCTGGCCGCGCAGGCGGTGCGCTGCGGCGACGCCGACATCGTCATCGCCGGCGGGCAGGAGAACATGAGCGCGGCGCCGCACGTGCTGCCGGGCTCGC
>JBDTNP010000263.1:0-3769 GCA_039933695.1 Betaproteobacteria bacterium
GCTGGCTGCCGGCAATGCGCGAGGCCATTGTCTCGCCGCTGCAGGTCAGCACCGGAACCCTCATGAACAGCGCATCGTTCGCCGTCGTGCCCGCATTGTAGGGAAGCGTGTCCAGGCAGAGATCGGCGTGCGCATGGCGTGCCAGATGCTGCTCCGGCGGCAGCCGGGCGGCGAATGTCAGCCGCTCCGGGTCGATGCCGCGGGCGGCGGCTTCCTGCTGTAGACGGTCGCGTGCCGCGCCTTGCTGCGCGAGCCAGAGCGTACTGCCGGGGACAGCACCAAGCAGGCGCATCCACAGGTCGAATACCGGCGGCAGGATCTTGTACGGCGCGTTGAAACAGGCGAATACGAAGCCTTGCGCGGGCAAGCCGCAAGCCTCGCGCGACGGAGCCGCGGCGGCCACCCGCCGGGTGTCGCTCGGCGCGCAGCAATGCGGCATCGCGAGAAAACGCTCGGTGAAAAAGGCCTGCTGGTCGTCTGGCGTGGCGAAGCGATCGGTGATCACATAGTCGTACCACGGCGCGCCCAGCGTGCCGAGGTAGCCGAGCCAGTTGATCTGCACCGGCGCCGGCCGCAGCGCAAAGATTTCGCTTCGCGCATGCGTCGTATAGCCATTGAGATCGATCAGGATGTCGATGCCGTCGTCGCGGATCCGCTGCGCCGTATCGTCGGCGGCCTCGGCGCTGCAATCGATGAAGCGGGAGAACGCGGCGCCGATGCGGTGGCCGAGCGGCGAGCCTTCCGGCGGCGCGATCGAATACGCGCTGGTCTCGAATCGCGCGCGATCGTGACGCTCCCAAAGTTCGGTCGCCAGGAACGCAACGGCATGCGTGCGAAAGTCGGACGAGACGTAGCCCAGCCGCAAGACCGAACCGCGCGAGCGCGGCTTGGGCGCGGCGACAGGCTCGGGCGGCGCCAGGCTCTGCGCCCAGCGGCGCGCGGCGCGCAGCTGATTGGCCGCCGACATCGGCACCGACAGCGCGGCGAAAGCATTGACCAGCGCGTGCTCGTCCCGCTCGATGCCGCGCACGACCCGCGCATGCAGAGCAGCGAGGCCATCCCAGGCGCAAAGATGCTGACGGCAATAGGCGAGCAGCGCAGCGGCGTACAGAAAGTGCGGATCGTCGGTGACGGCGCCTGAGAGCGGTGCCTCGGCAGCGGCGAAATCGCCGCGGTCGATCAATACCGACGCCAGGTTGGTCTGCGCCACCGCATCGCCCGGCGCGAGTGCCAGCGCGCGGCGAAAGCTCGCTTCGGCCGCGATGTCGTCACCAGAAGCATGCTGGCAGATGCCCTGATCGATCCAGACGCGGGCATCGCCTTGCGGATGCAGCTTCAGATAATGCGCACAATGCAGGGCGGCCTCGCCGAAGCGGCGCGCGGAGCAAAGCGAGTGCGCCAGGTTGCGCAGCGCCTGGTGGTGGTCGGGTCGCGCCTCGAGTATGCGGCGGTATGTCGCCTGCGCGCCTCCGCCCGCGCCCGCCGCATCGAGCGCGAGGGCATAATTGTTGAGCAGGCTCGGATGGTCGGGGGCGAGTGCGAGTGCCCGCTCGTACGATTCGATCGCGGCCGGGGCACGGCCCTGTTCGCGCAACAGGTTGCCGAGATGGAAGTGCGCGTCGGGATCGCGCGGTCCGATCACCGCCGCGCGGCGCAGCGCCGCCTCGGCTTCCGCCGGATTGCGCTGACGAAGCGCAACGCCCAGCATCGTCCAGGCACGCCCATCGCCTTCGTCGAGCTCGACTGCGCGGCGGCTGTAGGATTCGGCGGCGGTTGCGTCGCCGCGTTGCCAGGCAGCCCGCGCCTCGCGCAATGCGGCGCCGGCGGCGGTCTCGGTCACGGGGTCGTCCGCGCGATCGGTAGGGACCTCATCGCTCGGTCGCCGTCAGCGCCGAGACGAGCGCGCGCAGCTCGAAGGCGATCGATCTCGCGACCGCGCTCCAGTCGCGCGGATGCGGCTGCCGGAACAGGCGCATCGTCGGGTACCACGGGCTATCGGCGCGGCCCTGCAGCCAGCGCCAGTCGGCGGCGCAGGCGAGCATCGTCCAGGTCGGTCGGCCGAGCGCGCCTGACAGATGGGCGATGCTGGTGCACACGCTGATCACCAGATCGAGCTCGGCGATCAAAGCCGCGGTGTCGACCAGCGCGCAGTCGGCGGACAGCGGCCGCAAACGAGCTTTGCGCGCGGCCGGGGTGAAATCGGCGGTCGTGCGTCCTTGTTGCAGCGAATACCAGTCGATGCCTTCAACCTCGAACAACGGATCGAGCGCGTCCAGCGGCACTGACCGGATACGATTGCTCGGATTGGCCGGATTGCCGGTCCAGACGATACCGACGTTGAGCCGTTGCGGCGATGCCTCGAGCGACTCGCGCACCGCGGCACGGCGCTCCGGCGCGACGGCGACATACGGCACATCCGCCGGTATCGCATCGAGCGTCGTGCCGAGCAACCTGGGCAGCGACAGCAGCGGCAGATGCGCGTCGTAATGCGGCAGCGGATCCGGGTCGCTGACCGTCTGCGCGACGCCCGGAGCGCTGGCGAGCAACGGCGCCAGCGCCTGCGGACAGTAGACGATGCAGCGCGCGCCCGATATTGCCAGCGGCGCGGCGAAGCGCGCGAACTGCAACGCATCGCCCAGGCCCTGCTCGGTGTAGAGCAGCAAGGTCTTGCCAGTCGGCGCCGAGCCGTCCCACGCCGGCCCGGCAAAGGCATGCCGGTCCTTGCCGAGCTCGGACAGCGCGAACCGCGACTCGTATTCGCGCCAGCCTTCGGCATACTGGCCGTCCAGCAACAGCGCGAGCGCGAGATTCCAGTGCGCGTGCTCGAAGTCGGGCTGGAGCGCGATGGCGCGCCGGAACGCACTGATTGCGCCGTCGACGTCGTTGACCGATTGCAGCGCGAGCCCGAGGTTGTTCCAGGCTACCGCGTGCCTGGACTTGAGAGCGAGCGCTACGCGGAATTCAGCGATCGCATCGTGCTCGCGGCCGCCGGCGGCAAGCGCCAGTCCGAGATTGTTGTGGAATTCGGGCTCGGCGGGAACCGCCTCGACCGAGCGCTGCAGCAGCGGCAGCGCCGCCGCGACGTCCTGGCGCTGGTAGAGGATCACGCCGAGGAAATGCTGCGCCAGCGGATGGCCGGGCTGAACGGCAAGCGTCTCCCGGTAGATCCGCTCGGCGGTGGCGGTGTCACCCTGCTGATGCAGTGCGATCGCCTGCTGGACGCGCACATCCAGCGCCGCGGCAGGCGGCGGGTCCGGCGACTGCGGGGCGCCGGACTGCGGCGCACTCGCAGCCAGCGCGCCGTGGCAATTCTTGTAGCGCTTGCCGCTGCCGCAGGGACACGGATCGTTTCTTCCCGCCGCCGGCGCCGAGGCCAGGCTGCTACGCGCGGTCGCGAGCCCCGCTGCCGCGACCCTGTTGGCTGGATCTTCTTGCAGAATGCGCTGAAAGATTGCGGCGGCGGCGCGCCACTGGCCGAGCGCCAGACAATTGCGTCCGAGTTGCGCAAGTTGCGACGAGCGCGCGATCGGCGGAGTGAAATGCACGACCAGCGCGATCAGCTCGTCTTCCGGAACGACGCGGCAGAAATTGTACAGGCCGTGAAATCCGAACGGCAGGCCGATCGGGTACGCGGCTTCGAACGCGAACTGGTCGGCCTGGCTCTCGCTCGCGAAGCGGATCGCATGCTCGTGCTCGAGCAATGCCCGGAATGTCCTGCAGATCGTCACATCCTCGGCCTCGGTTAGCACGATTCGCGGATCGCGCAGGG
>JBDTNP010000264.1:0-8407 GCA_039933695.1 Betaproteobacteria bacterium
GCGAGCGCTCGCTGGAAACGCGTTCGACACCCGGCCATACGCACGGCTGCGTGAGCTACGTGCTGGACGATGAAAGCATGGCCTTCACCGGCGACTGCCTGTTGATCCGCGGCAGCGGGCGCACCGACTTTCAGCACGGCGACGCACGGGCGATGTACCGCTCGGTGCGCAGTCAGATCCTGACGCTGCCGCCGTCGTGTCTGCTCTATCCTGCCCACGATTACCGCGGCTTGACGGTGACCAGCGTCGAGGAGGAGCGCCGCTACAATCCGCGGCTGGGCGGCGATGTCGGCGAAGGCGATTTCGTCGGCTACATGAACAATCTGGGGCTGCCGCATCCGAAATTGATGGATATTGCCGTACCGGCGAACCTGCGTTGCGGACGGCCGGAGGGTGCTGTGCCGCTGCCCGCGGACCCGTCGTGGGCGCCGCTGACCTACACGTTCGCGGGCATTTTCGAGATACAGCCGCAAGCGCTCGAGGAAAGCGCAGCCTCGATCCAGATCATCGACGTGCGGGAGCGCGAGGAATTCGACGGACCGCTGGGCCGGATTCGCGGGGCGAAATGGATTCCGCTCGGCGAGCTGCCGGGGCGCATCGCCGAGCTGGCGCGCGATCGTCCGGTCGTCGCGGTCTGCCGCTCGGGTGCGCGGTCGGCGCAGGCGTCGGTGCTGCTTTCGAAGGGGGGCTTCGCCAATGTCGCCAACCTCGCCGGGGGCATGCTGCGCTGGCGCGCCGAAGGGCATCCGGTCGAAGGCCAGCGCGATTAGCCGCGCGCGGTGCGTGCTATCGTATCGCCACACGAACATTCCGCCTGATCGCTGCCGACGGCGATAACGGTGGCGTTTGTATACCGCGAGCTATTCCGATGGCACCCGTCCCTCCATCAGCACCCGCGCCCCGGCGCGCCGTAACCATAAGTTTTCCGGAGGCAATGGAATACGCTTTGGCTGCATATCAACGCGGCGATCGCGTCGAAGCGGAGCGCCTGTGCCGACTGCTGCTGAGCGGGATGCCGGACTATTTTGATGCGCTGTTCCTGGCAGGCATCATGGCCGAACAGGCCGGAAGAGCGGAACACGCCGTCGAATTGCTGTCAAAGGCAGTGGCCGTCAAGCCCGACGTCGCCGAGGCCCACTACAACCACGGCGTCGCGCTGGGCGACGTCAGACGATACGAAGATGCGATTGCAAGCTACGAGCGCGCGATCGCGCTCAAACCCGATTACGCCGACGCCTATTTCAACCGCGGCGTTGCGCTGGCCGAGCTCGGCCGCCCGATGCAGGCAGTGGAGAGCTACGACCGCGCGATTGCATTCAACCCCGCGTACGCCGAGGTCCACAACAATCGAGGCATCGCGCTGGATCATCTGAAGCGCTACGAGGATGCGCTGGCGAGCTACGATCGCGCCATTGCGGTCAAGCCCGAGTACGCCAGGGCCCACAACAATCGTGGCGTCGCGCTGGGCCGTCTCGATCGCCATGCGGAGGCGCTGGCGAGCTACGACCGGGCCGTCGCGCTGAAGCCCGACTACGCCGACGCCTTCACCAATCGCGGCATTGCGCTCGGCGAGCTCGACCGTCCGGCGGAGGCGCTGGTGAGCTACGAGCGCGCGATTGCGCTCAATCCGCGTTACGCGGAAGCGTTCTATAACCGCGGCAATGCGCTTCGCGATCTGAGCCGCCATGCGGAGGCGATCGCCAGTTACGAGCGCGCGCTCGCTCTCAAGCCGGATTACGCGGCTGCGCACTGGAATCTGGCGGACTGCTGTCTGCTATTGGGTGACTTCGGGCGCGGCTGGCAGGAATACGAGTGGCGCTGGAAGTTGGAACGGCATGAGAACTTCAAGGCAGACTTTCAACGGCCGTTATGGCTGGGCGCCGAGCCGTTGGAAGGCGGCACGATACTGCTGCACGCCGAACTGGGATTCGGCGACACCTTGCAGTTCTGCCGTTACGCCAGGGAAGTCGCTGCTCTGGGCGCCCGGGTGGTGCTCGAAGTTCAACCGGCTCTGCTGCCGCTGCTTTCCGGCCTGGAAGGTGTGGCGCTCGCCGTGGCGCGAGGCGATCCGCTGCCCTTGTTCGATTACCACTGCCCTCTGATGAGCTTGCCGCTTGCATTCAAGACCGACCTGACCAACGTTCCGGCGCATATACCTTATCTGCACAGCGACCCCGGGCGGGTCGCGCTCTGGCGGCGGAAATTGCGCAACACGGGCAAGCCGCGAATCGGAGTCGTCTGGAGCGGAAGCATGGCGCTCAAGAACGACAGACGCAGCATGGCGCTCAAGGACCTGCTGCCGCTGATGCGCGAATGGGCGGAATGGGTAAGTCTGCAAAAGGAGGTACGTGATTCCGATGCGGCCCTGCTGGCATCGCGGCCGGACCTTCGTGATGCCGGCGCGGAGCTGAACGACTTTGCCGACACGGCGGCGCTGGTCGAGCTGATGGACGTCGTCGTGACCGTGGACACGAGCGTCGCGCACGTCGCGGGCGCGATGGGCAAGGCGGTGTGGATCATGCTGCCGTTCAATCCCCACGACTGGCGCTGGATGCTCGATCGTGAGGACAGCATCTGGTATCCGACGGCGCGTGTGTTCCGCCAGCCGGCGAATGGGGACTGGGCCAGCGTCGTCAGAAGGGTAGACGAGGAATTGGTCGGGCAGTTCGCCTCGCGCGGCTAGCCGGAGATCGAGCCCGCGAAGCTTCGTGCGGGGGGGTGTGCGGAGCCTCAAGACGTCAAAGCAACTTCAACTGCAGGCGATTGATCAGCTCGACAGGGCGCGATCGCGACCACTGCCGCCTGAAAGCTTCCCTGAACGGAAGGTCGTCCGGAACGTCGCGCACCGATGCGCGCGATACGATCGTTCCTTCCTGCGCGTCCTTGGCCGCGATCGACTGCAGTGCTTGCGTCGAGACGGACCCGGTCCCGCCGGCCCACGAAAGCACGTCCGCAACGGTGCCGGGGTCGAGGCCGCGGAAATCCTCGTAGTAGCAGATTCGCACCGCATAATTTCGGGTTAGCTCGTCGAGCGCGAGCAAGCTTCGTCCCAGCTGACCGACCGCCCAGGCTAGGTCGAGCGAGTTGCGCGACAGGCGCCGCAACGAAGCGGCCCAGTCGACCGGATCCCTCAGAATGAACATGATCCGCGGCGAGTCGAACGCGCCGGCGAGCAGCAGCGGCGCATTATTGCATTCCAGTCGCAGCTTGATCACCGAGTACGGCAGCAGTCGCGTTGCGCCGGCGATGACGCGGCGAAGAGAAGCGTCCGGCGGCTGCTGACAGGCGGCTTGCGTAAAGAAGTCGGGTTCGGAGACCGTGCGCACGCCCGCCGCCTGGAGCGCCCTGACTAGCAAGGTCGAGCCGCAGCGGCCGATGGAAAAGATCAGCGCCGGCGAGTCGGTTTCCTCGGGCAGCGCGTCGAACGGAACCTTGATCACGCTCCGCGCATGCTGCCGCTGCGCCTGGTAGAAAAAAGTGGCGTCCGAAATGTCGGGACTGGAAACGCAAAGCAGCGTTCGATTCGCCAGATCGAAACAATAAGGGCTGACGTCGGGGTCGAACATGCGTGACGAACCGACGGTGCGACCTGCGTCGAGGCTGAAATCGCGCGGTCCCGATATGAAGGCAGATTGTCCGGGGCACGAGCGGACCGCGTATTCGCTGAGGCTCATCGTCGGTCTCTTCGGAAACTACTACGGTCGCGCCATTCGCATCGTCCGACATCCACGCCATCCCAGAACCAGAAGCACGCCAATCGTCGTCCCGCACCGGACGATGTGTCACCAAGGCGAGGATGATTGCAGCCGCCGGACGTTACTTTTCGGGCGCCACTAGTTCGATCCCGACGTCAGTCCGTATTGAATCAAAGGTTCCGTTCAATTCGCTTCCCGAGGAGACCGGCCCGCCGGCGTTGATCTTTTCCACCTTCTACCAGGCGCAGCGCCAGCATGCGCGGAGCGAAGCCGCAGCGGCCGATCCAACCGGACACCCTCGCGGATCGGTTCAGGGCGCACACGAATCGCGGAGCGGGTCAATGGCCGGTCGAATCCCCCTGCCTGCTTGCTTCGAAAAGGAACCAGGTACGGCGCTCGGTCTCGTCGATCCACACCTCGATCAGGCTGGCGGTCGCGATGTCGCGGTGCTCGTCGCAGACGTCATGGACCTCACGCAGCTTTGCCGCGAGCGTCTTGTTGTCATCCCGCAGTTCAGCGAGCATATCCAGCGGCTGGACATACGCGGCGTCGTTGTCCAGCACGCGCTGCGTACGTGCGATGTGTCCGATCGAGCGCAGCGTCGTGCCGCCGAGCTTGCGGATTCGCTCGGCAATCGGGTCGGTCATCGCATAGAGCTGATCGGCCTGGTCGTCCAGCAGCAGATGGTAATCCCGGAAATGCGGGCCGCTCATGTGCCAATGAAAGTTCTTCGTTTTCAGATAGAGCGCAAAGACATCCGCCAGAATGGCATTCAGGGCTCCCGCGATATCCTTGACGGCCTTGGCCCGGAGGTCTGTGGGCGTCGTCAAAGGAGTGGCCTGTCTGGCCTTCAGGTCCTGCAGCTTCTGTGCACTGACTTTTTTCATGATTTTCATCCTTTCTGCTGTTGAGGTGCCGGGCAGGCAAGCTGGCGCGGTGCCGACGTTCGAGGGTGTTTCTGGAATTCTAGCGCGACTGGGGACGGGGGCCATCGTGGGTGAACCGGACTTGTCGCTGGCGGCAAAGGTTGACGGCACGGAAACCCTTGTGTTCGATTTGCCCTAAAGACATGCGCCGGACGGGCACACAACCCGGCGAAATATCGGCCGTCCAGCACGTTCCCTCCGATCATGATCGAAGGATTGCCATCCAGAGGATTATTGTTCGTTGTCGTCGCGTTTTGGCCCAGGCTTCCAGCGTGAAGTCGGTTAACAGGCAACGGGTTGTCGGCCAATACCTCGTCCTGGTAGGCGGCAAGGGCAGGATCGCCACAGAGGATGCACGTCAATGAGGCGGCGAGCAATATCCTGTTCATTCCGATCTCTCCAATCTCCTGCCGATCATAGTCAGCTGCCCACCAGATGCAAGGCGACTTCGCGCCGATGCGGACGAATCCTGTGCTCCCATAGGTAGATCCCTTGCCATGTGCCCAGCGCGAGGCGTCCGCCCGAGAGCGGAATCGACAGGTGGACCGCGGTCAACGCGGCGCGTACATGCGCAGGCATGTCGTCGACTCCTTCGTCGCGATGCCGGAACAGGGCGTCGCCATCGGGTACCAGGCGAGCCAGGAAGCGTTCGAGATCTCCGCGCACGTCAGGATCGGCATTCTCCTGCACGACCAGGCTCGCCGACGTGTGGCGGACGAAAAGCGTCAGCAGGCCGGTTTCCATGTTACTTGCGGTCGTCCAGTCGGCAACCGGGCGAGTGATCTCGACCAGGCCGCGCCCGCGACTATCAAAGGCCAGCGTCGTGGTGGATTGCCGCAGCATCGGACGAAGGATAGACCAAGGCGGCCCCCGCGGCGACTCCGGATTCCGGCCGGGCCATTCAGCCGGTTCGGACGACTTCCGGTATTCTGAAGCGCCAAGGAGCGAGCCGATGCAAGACGGTTTCAATTTCGAACCTCTGACCCCGACGGCGTTTCTTCATCGCGCAGCGGCGGTCTTTGCCGATCGCATCGGGGTCGTCGACGGTAGCCTCAAGCTCACCTATCGCGAATTCCTCGATCACGCCCTCAAATTCGCGGGAGCGCTGAAGGCGCTCGGCGTCAAGCCGGGCGACCGTGTAGCAGTGCTGGCGGGCAATTCGCACGTTATGCTCGCCGCGCACTATGCGGTGCCGTTCGCCGGCGCGGCTCTCGTGGCGCTCAATACCCGCATCACGCCGACCGACATCGCCTATATCCTGCGTCATGCCGGCGCATCGGTGCTTGTCTACGATCATCAGTTTTCGGCGGCTGCCGCCGCGGCCGGCGCGCAAGTCGGGCCGGAAGTGCGGCTCGTGCAGGCGGGCGGTGAGGCCGGCGAACTGGAAGGGCTCGTCGCCGATGCATCTCCCTCGTTCGAGCCGCTTGCCGACGAGCGTTCATTGCTCGCTATCAATTACACCAGCGGTACGACGGGACGCCCGAAGGGCGTCATGTATCACCATCGCGGCGCGTACTTGCAGGCCCTCGCGATGGCGCTCCACCTGGGGCTCGACAGCGACTCGGTCTATCTCTGGACACTGCCGATGTTCCATTGCAACGGCTGGTGTTTTCCCTGGGCCGTGACGGCGATGGGAGGAACTCACCTTTGCATGGACAGGGTCGAACCCGTCGCGATCTGGCGCCACATGCGCGAATCGGGCGTCACCCACTTGTGCGCTGCGCCCACAGTGTTGACCACGACGATCTGGGACCCTGCCGCGGGCAAGGAGAAACTGTCGCGGCGCATTCGCATCGGAATCGGCGGCGCCCCGCCGACTCCGGCGCTGCTCGAGCGCCTGGCCGAGCTAGGCATGGACATCACGCACCTCTACGGCCTGACCGAAACTTTCGGTCCTGCCGTCGTTTGCGAGTGGCGCACCGAGTGGAATCACCTCGCGATTCCCGCCCAGGCGAAGCTCAAGGCGCGACAGGGTGTCGCCAACGTCATCGGCCAGACCGTTCGCGTGGTCGACGGACAGGGTAGCGACGTTCCTGCCGACGCCGAGACGATGGGCGAGATCGCGATCCGCGGCAACAACGTGATGCTGGGGTATTACAAGGACGAAGAAGAGACGCGCAGGAGTTGCCCGGACGGCTGGTTCAGGACCGGCGATCTGGGCGTGATGTTTCCGGATGGCTACATCCAGTTGCGCGATCGCGCCAAGGACATCATCATCTCGGGAGGCGAAAACATCTCTTCGGTGGAGATCGAGCAAGCGCTGGCGACTCACCCCGCGGTGATGGAAGTTGCGGTCGTCGCGGCGCCGGACGAAAAGTGGGGCGAGGTTCCCGTTGCCTTCGTTGCGCTGAAGGATGGCGCGGCCGCGACCGATGCCGAACTGATCGACCATGTCCGCGCCAGGCTGGCGCGATTCAAGACACCGAAACGCATCGTTTTCGGCTCGCTGCCCAAGACCGCCACCGGCAAAGTGCAAAAGAACCAGCTGCGCAGCCAACTAAGAAGTGCCTAGCGAAATCGAGCCGCTTTGATCGTGCCGCCCGGGAGGTCTTACCCTGACTTGCCGGTATAGGCCGCCTGCAGCCCGGCGACGTCGAGCTTGACCATCTTCAACATGGCGTCCGCGGCCCGTTTCGCCTTCGCCCGATCGGGGTCAGCCATCATATCGCCGAGAACGGCGGGCACGATCTGCCACGACAGACCAAAGCGGTCCTTCAACCAGCCGCACTGCTCGGCCGAGCCGCCATCGAGCAGCGCATTCCAGTACCGGTCGATCTCGGCCTGGTTTTCGCAATTCACGACGAACGACACCGCATGGTTGAACGGATCCAGCGGTCCGGCCGTCATGGCGACGAAAGGCTGGCCGAACAGAACGAAGTCGACGACTTTCACCGAGCCGGGCGGCCCGCTCGGCGATTCGCTCGGCAGCGCCACGACGCGCGTAACACGCGAATCGGGAAACACGGATACATAGAACGCGGCGGCCTCCTCGGCCTGGGTGGAATACCAAAGGAAAGGGGTAATCTTCTGCATGGTCTCTCCAGTCCGACAAGAGGGAAGGATTGCGATGGCCATGCGCCCGCTTTGGCGCGTATGCCGTCAAGACTGCATGGGCCACAGGGTAGAACCGAATTATGGCGGTTTCCTGCGTTTCACGCCTACCGGGGCGCATTGTGTCCTGCCGCGCTGGAGCTTGGCGGCTCCCTCCCGTAATCTTGCCCCCTGACACACAGCACCAGAGGCAACAGATGGATACCGACCAACGCAGCCCGGGCACCGCCAACGCTGCCGCGCGCGGCAACAACGGTCCGCGCATGGCGCGATCCGCGAACCAGGGGACCTTGCGTGAGGTCTGGGACGGCATCGTCGTCGTGTGGTGGCGTTTCTTCGACTGGCTGGCCGTGGTGTCGTGGAAGAAGCTGCTGCTCGTTTCATTCCTGGGCCTGATCCTGGCGGCCATGCTCAGCTCAGTCGGTTCAGTCGGCCACCGCGTCGGCGAAGCCCCCAATTGGTTCTTCCTGCTCATCGTCGCCTCGTTCATCATCAAGGTGGTGGCGGGCGGCAAGCGCCGAGCGGAAGTGACCGCGAGCGAGGCCACCAAGCAGGCCGAGACCGAACAGCTCGAGCGCACCGTGCTCGAAGCGCGCATGGAAGCGCTGCAGGCTCAGATCGAGCCGCATTTCCTCTTCAATACATTGGCGAGCATCGACCAGCTCATCCAGACCGACCCGCCGCGCGCCTCCAAGATGCAACAGAGCCTGATCCGCTATTTGCGCTCGGCGATGC
>JBDTNP010000265.1:0-4316 GCA_039933695.1 Betaproteobacteria bacterium
CGCGAACCGACGCCGCAGGGCTACGGCTACGCGGTGTTCGGCAAAGTGGTCGAAGGCATGGACGTCGTCAACAAGATCGCCACAACGCCGACCGGCGGCGGCGGTCCGTTCGCGAGAGACGTGCCGGTCGAGCGAGTGATCATCAAGAGCGCGACCATCGTGGGATCGAATTGACATGACCACGGCGATCCTGCACACCAACCACGGCGCGATCACCATCGAGCTGGACGAGGCGCACGCGCCGAAAAGTGTGGCCAACTTCCTGGCGTATGCGCGCGCCGGGCACTTCGACCATACGATTTTCCATCGCGTGATCGACGGCTTCATGATCCAGGGCGGCGGCTTCGGCGCCGACTTCAGGCAGAAGCCGACCCGGCCGCCGATCGAGAACGAGGCCAGAAACGGGCTCAAGAACGACCGCTATACCGTCTCGATGGCGCGCACGTCGGACCCGCATTCGGCAACCGCACAGTTCTTCATCAACGTCGCCGACAACGCCTCTCTCAACCATCGCTCGCCGGACGCCAACGGCTGGGGGTATTGCGTTTTCGGCCGCGTCGTCTCGGGCAAGGACGTCGTCGATCGCATCAAGGGCGTTGCGACCGGCCGGCGCGGCGGCCATGACGACGTGCCGACCGAGGACGTGGTGATCGAGCGCGCGGAAGTCGTCGAGAGCTAGGGCATTTCGTCGACGAGCGTGCTGGCCGATAGTCGCCGATGCCGCCGACGCTGTTCATCTCCGACCTGCACCTGTCGCGCGATAGGCCCGCGCTGGTCGAAGCGTTCCAGGCATTGCTCGCCGGGCCGGTGCGCGACGCCGCTGCACTGTACGTGCTGGGCGACCTGTTCGACATCTGGCTCGGCGACGATCAGTTGCGCGACCCGCTGGCGGCCGAGGTTGCCGCCGCGCTGGCGGCCAGCGCGGACGCCGGCGTTCGCGTCTACCTGCAGCGGGGAAATCGCGATTTCCTGCTGGGCGAGCGCTTCGCGCGCGCCGCCGGCGCGACCTTGCTGCCGGACGCCATCGTTCATCCGCTGCACGGCACGCCCACGCTGCTGATGCATGGCGATCAGCTCTGCACCGGCGACCTGAAATACCAGCGCTATCGCGCATGGTGGGCGGATCCCGCGCACCGGCGCCGCTTCCTGGCGCTGCCATGGTTCGCCCGCCGCGGCATCGGCGCGATGCTGCGCGGCGCCAGCCGGCGGGCGAACCGCGGGAAGGCGGAAACGATCATGGACGTCAGCGACGACGCCGTTGCCGCGGCGCTGCGCGAGCATCGCGTGTCGCGGCTGATCCACGGCCATACGCATCGGCCGGCGCGGCACGAACACATCGTCGACGACGTGAGCCGCGAGCGCCTGGTGCTCGCCGACTGGTACGACCGCGCGAGCTATCTCTTCGTCGATGAACAGGGCGCCGAGGCGCGGACGTACGAGGGCGGCAGCGGCTGAAAGCGCGGCGGCATCAGTCCAGCGCCTGCGCGAAGTCGGCGATCAGGTCGTCGCAGTCCTCGATGCCGACCGAAACGCGGATCAGCGAGTCGGCGATACCCATGCTCGCGCGCCGCTCCGCGCCCATCTCGTGAAAGATCGTGTGCGCGACCGGAATGGCCAGGGTCCGGTTGTCGCCGAGGTTCGACGAGAGCACGACGCAGCGCAGGCGATTGAGAAAATCGAAGCAGTCGAGTGCCGGATCGAGCTCGAACGACAGCAATGCACCGTAGCCTGCGAACAGCTCGCCTGCCAGACGGTGCTGCGGATGCGAGGCCAGTCCCGGGTAGTAGACGGCGCGCACCTCGGGCCGCGCCTCGAGGAAGCGCGCCAGCGCAAGCGCGTTGGCGCATTGCCTATGCATGCGCAAGGCCAGCGTCTCCGCGCCGACGGCGAGATGGTGCGCCTGCTCGGCGGCCAGCGTGCCGCCCCAGTCGCGAAGGCCCTTTTTCCTGATCTGCGTGATGCCCCAGAGCTCGCGCTTCGGACCCTTGTAGTCGTCGTAGATGTTCGGGTAGCGAGTCCAGTCGAAGCCGCCGGTGTCGGTAATGCTGCCGCCCAGCGCGTTGCCATGACCGCCGATGTACTTGGTCAGCGCGTTGACGACCAATGCGGCCTTGACCGTCTTCGGACGAAACAGGTACGGCGAGGTCATCGTATTGTCGACGACGTAGACGATGCCGCGCGAAGCGCAGAGCTCGCCGATCCGGGCCAGGTCGGCGATCTGCGTGCGCGGATTGGCGATCGTCTCGACGAATACGATGCGCGTTTGCGGCGCCAACGCCGCCTCGACAGCATCGGCGCTGGTCGCGTCGACGAAGCTCACCCGGTCGCCGTGTGTGGCCAGCGTGTTGAACATGCTGTTCGTGTTGCCGAACAGGAACGCGCTGGAGACGACGTGGTCGTCTTCGCGCAGCAGCGCGAGCAAAATGGCGCCGATCGCGGCCATGCCGGTGCTGAAGCAGACGGTGGCGACGCCGTCTTCCATGCGGTTGACCTTTTCCTCGAGCGCGGCCGTCGTCGGATTGCCCTGCCGGCCGTAGACGTAGCCCTGCGCGCGGCCCTGGAACACCGCGGCCAGCTCGCGCGCGTCGCGATAGCCGTACGCGACCGACAGGTGCAACGGCTTGTGCAGCGCGCCGTGCTCGACGGCGGCTTCGCGATCGGCGTGCAGAATCGAAGTGGTGAATCCGGTCTTGCGCGACATCGGATCGCTCCAGCAAAAAGGCCCGTCAGCTTGCGCTAAACGGGCCCCGGATCGATTCGTCGCCTCGCTTTAGCTGGATTTGTATAGCGCCCGCAAGCTGTGAAGCCGCCGTTGCCGGCAACTCCGATTCAAATCGGCGCTCAGAGTCAGTATCGCCGCAAACGGCGGATCAGTCAATGCCCTCTTTAGCCGGCAGTAAGCAGCGATTCCTCGCTTTCGCCGCGTGTTTCGTCGCGCTCGCGCGCCAGATGCGACAGGTAATCGGCGGTGACGTCGCCGGTGACGTACTTGCCGTCGAAGCACGAGGCCTCGAATTCCTTCAGCCGCGGATTGGCGCCGCGCACCGCGCGCTTCAATGCTTCGAGATCCTGGTAAATCAGCAGATCGGCGCCGATCTCGTTGGCGATCTCGGCTTCGGTGCGCCCGGTCGCGACCAGCTCGCGCGCCGTCGGCATGTCGATGCCGTAGACGTTCGGGTAGCGCACCGGCGGACTGGCCGACGCGAAATAAACCTTGCGCGCACCGGCCTCGCGCGCCATCTGCACGATCTCCCGGCTCGTCGTCCCGCGCACGATCGAGTCGTCGACCAGCAGCACGACCTTGTCCTTGAATTCGATGCCCATCGGATTGAGCTTCTGGCGCACCGACTTGCGGCGGATCGCCTGACCGGGCATGATGAATGTGCGTCCGATATAACGATTCTTGACGAAGCCCTCGCGGTATTTGAGGCCCAGCGAGTTGGCGAGCTCGAGCGCCGACGGCCGGCTCGAGTCGGGAATCGGGATGACGACGTCGATGTCCTGCGCCTCGGGCAGCCCACGGATCTTTTTCGCCAGCTCGCCGCCCATGCGCAATCTCGATTCGTAGACCGACGCGCCGTCGATCACCGAGTCCGGCCGCGCCAGGTAGACGAACTCGAAGATGCAAGGCATCAGCTGCGGATTCTCCGCGCACTGCCGCGCGTGAAACTTGCCGGTCTGGTCGACGTAGATCGCTTCGCCGGGCGCCACGTCGCGCAGCACCGAAAAACCCAGCGCCTCGAGGGCGACCGATTCGCTGGCGACGACGTACTCGGTGCCGCCCATCGATTCGTTGACGCCGATGATCAGCGGCCGGATGCCGAACGGATCGCGAAAAGCCAGCAGTCCGTAGCCGGCGATCATCGCGACGACCGCGTACGCGCCGCGGCAGCGCTTGTGCACGCCCGCCACGGCCTTGAATATCGCGTCGGGATCGAGGCGGTGATGCTGCGCGGCGCGCTCGAGTTCGAGCGCCAGCACGTTGAGCAGGACCTCCGAATCCGAATTGGTGTTGACGTGGCGGAAATCGAGCTGGAACAGCTCGCGCTTCAGCGCCTCGCTGTTGGTCAGGTTTCCGTTGTGGGCAAGCGTGATGCCGAACGGGGAGTTGACGTAGAACGGCTGCGACTCCAGATCCGACGTCGCCGACCCCGCCGTCGGGTAGCGGCAGTGACCGATGCCGGTGTTGCCCATCAGGTCGCGCATGTTCCGCGTGCGGAAAACATCGCGCACGTATCCCGGTCCCTTGAACATGTGGAAGATCGGGCCTTCGCTGGTCACGATGCCGGCCGCATCCTGGCCGCGGTGCTGCAGCA
>JBDTNP010000266.1:0-3789 GCA_039933695.1 Betaproteobacteria bacterium
GCTGACGGTAAGCATGTCGCATCCGGACGCGCAGGTGGCACTGCTATCCGGACAATCGGAGGTCACCGCGCATTTCGGCTCGCCGCCGTTCCAGTACCAGCAATTGAAGAATCCGGCGATCCATACGGTGCTGAGCTCCTACGATGTGCTCGGTGGCCCATCGACGTTCAACGTCGTCTGGACGACGTCGAAGTTCCGGAGCGAGAATCCAAAGCTGTACGACGCCTTCGTCAAGGCGCTCGACGAAGCGACGGCGCTGATCAACAAGGACAAGCATTGGGCCGCCGAGACCTATCTCCGTATGTCGAAGAACAAGGCGTCGTTGCAGGAGATCGAGGACATGGTGAACGACCCGGCGATCGTGTTCACGACGACGCCGCAGAACGTGATGAAATACGTCGATTTCATGATCAAGATCGGTTCGATCAAGAACCGGCCGGATTCCTGGAAGGACATGTTCTTTCCGAACGCGCAGAATCTGCCGGGAAGCTAGAGCAGCGATGGGTGCGACCGACCCAGCGGCAGCACTTGAGATCGCCGTCGATCTCGCGGCGGTACGCGCCGCGCATGCGCGCATCCGACCGCACGTGCATCGCACTCCGGTGCTGACCAGCCGGTCGCTCGACGCGGCGGCGGAAGCGACGCTGTTCTTCAAATGCGAGAACCTGCAGAAAGTCGGCGCGTTCAAGGCGCGCGGCGCATGCAACGCCGTGTTCTCGCTCGACGACGCCGAAGCCCGGCGCGGCGTGGTCACGCATTCGTCGGGCA
Source organism: Betaproteobacteria bacterium (assembly GCA_039933695.1). Taxonomy (GTDB): domain Bacteria; phylum Pseudomonadota; class Gammaproteobacteria; order Burkholderiales; family Casimicrobiaceae; genus PALSA-1003. The sequence continues at coordinate 769 of JBDTNP010000266.1, forward strand.
ACCACGGCGCCGCCGTCGCCTGGGCCGCGGCGCGGCGCGGCATTCCGGCCTGGGTCGTGATGCCGGAGAATTCGGCCAGGATCAAGAAAGCCGCCGTGCAGGGTTTGGGCGCGACCGTGCGATTCTGCGCGCCGACGCTGGAAGCACGCGACACGACCTGCGCCGCCGTGCAGGCCGAGACCGGGGCGCTGCTGGTCCACCCTTACGACGATTGGCGGGTCATCGCAGGGCAGGGGACCGCCGCGCTGGAGCTGCTCGAAGAGGTTCCCGACCTCGACGCGGTCATCACGCCGGTCGGAGGCGGCGGGCTGCTGTCCGGCACGGCGATCGCATCGCGCGGCATCAAGCCCTCGATCGACGTCTACGGGGCCGAGCCCGCGGGCGCCGACGACGCCTGGCGGTCGCTGCAGAGTGGGCATATCGTTCCGCAGACCGATCCGCGCACGATCGCCGACGGGCTGCGTTCTTCGCTCGGAGTGAAGACCTTCGCAGTGCTGTCGACGCTGGTCGACGCGATCGGCACGACGTCGGAACAGGCGATCGTGCAGGCGATGCGACTGACCTGGGACAAGCTCAAGCTGATCATCGAGCCGTCGTCGGCGGTGCCGCTCGCCGCACTGCTCGAACGCAAACTACCGGTCGCGGGGCGGCGCGTCGGCATCGTCATCAGCGGAGGCAACGTCGATCTGGACCGCTTGCCCTGGCAGCATTGAGCGACCGCCGCGCAGCGGCCTGCCGCAGCGGCAGCGATCCGGCGTCCGCGTCGCTTCGCTGAGGAGGAAGCATGGCTGAAACCACGGCGCCGCTGCTCGATGTTCGCGGCGTAACGATTCAGTACAAAACCACCGAGCATCGCATCACCGCGACGTATCGGGTCGATTTTCAGGTATTTCGCTCGGACCGTTTCATCCTGCTCGGACCTTCGGGCTGCGGCAAGTCGACTTTGCTCAAGGCGGTCGGCGGCTATCTGAATCCGGTCGAAGGTGAGATCCGGCTCAAAGGCGTGCCGGTTACGCGGCCCGGACCCGACCGCATGATGGTCTTCCAGGAATTCGACCAGTTGCTGCCCTGGAAGACGGTCAAGGAGAACGTGGTGTTCGCGCTGGTATCGAGCGGCAAGCTCACCGGCAGAGCGGCCGAGGAAAAGGCGCTCGAGTACATCAACAAGGTGAACCTGACCAAGTTCGCCGACAGCTATCCGCACACCCTTTCGGGCGGCATGAAGCAGCGGGTCGCGATCGCGCGCGGGATGGCGATGGAGCCCGATGTCCTGCTGATGGACGAGCCTTTTGCCGCGCTCGACGCGCTGACCCGGCGCAAGATGCAGGACGAACTGCTGCAGCTGTGGGACGACACGCATTTCACCGTCCTGTTCGTCACGCATTCGATCCCGGAGGCGATCACCATCGGCAGCCGCATCCTGCTGATGTCGCCGCACCCGGGACAGGTCAAGGCGGAGCTCAACAGCCTGCCGAGGAGCGCCACGCACGGCGACGCAGCCAGGGAGCTGGAGCGAAAGATCCATGCGATGCTCTTCGCCGAGCCCGTCGAGAGTGAGGATGAGTTCCATGCCTGAAGCCGACCTCGTACGCCCGGACGTTCTGCGTCCGACTGTCGATGCCTCGCAATTCGGCGTCGTGCAGCGTCCGCTGTCGATCGGCGAGCGGATCTACAACATCGGCGCGGTGCGCAAGCTCGCGATACTCGTGCTGCTGGCCGCCGCATGGGAAATCTATGGGCGCTGGCTGCACAACGACCTCCTGTTCCCGACGTTCACTGCGACCTTGCAGGCCTTCCTTCAGGCGATGATCGGCGGCGGGCTGCTGGGCAAGGCGTGGACCTCGATCAAGGTGCTGCTGATCGGCTATGCGGCCGGCATCGGCCTGGCGGCCGTATTGACGACGGTCGCGATCAGCTCGCGCGTCGGCACCGACTTTCTCGAAACGCTGACCTCGATGTTCAATCCGTTGCCGGCGATCGCGCTGTTGCCGCTGGCACTGATCTGGTTCGGGCTGGGCAACGGCAGTCTGGTGTTCGTGCTGATCCATTCGGTGCTGTGGGCGGTCGCGCTGAACACGCATTCCGGGTTCCTGTCGGTGTCGAATACGCTGCGCATGGTCGGCCGCAACTACGGGCTGCACGGCCTGTCGTATGTCGGGAGAATACTTATCCCTGCCGCGTTCCCGAGCATCCTGACCGGCCTGAAGATCGGCTGGGCATTCGCGTGGCGCACGCTGATCGCGGCCGAGCTGGTGTTCGGCGTATCGTCGGGCTCCGGCGGGCTGGGCTGGTTCATTTACGAGAATAAGAATCAGCTCGAGATCGCCAACGTCTTCGCCGGGCTTTTCACGGTGATCATGATCGGACTCCTGGTCGAGAACGTCATATTTCGCACGATCGAACAGCGCACGGTGCGCCGATGGGGGATGCAGAATTGAGCTGGAGCGCCAAGCCGGTGCGGCAAGCACAAGCGTCGCGGGGCGACTATCCGCGGTTTCATCTGGCCTTTCCGGTGACCGATCTCACCGCGGCGCGCCGCTTCTACGTTGGCGTCCTCGGCTGCACCGAGGGACGCAGCGCCCAGGAGTGGGTGGATTTCGATTTCTTCGGCCATCAGATCGTGGCGTTCCGGGTCGGCGCCGCCGACATGAAAGTGGCGACCAGCCTGGTCGACGGCGACCAGGTGCCGGTGCGGCATTTCGGCGTGATCCTGGAAGTCGACGAATGGAACAGCCTGGCCGACCGTCTGGAGTCGGCAGGCGTGCGCTTCATCATCGAGCCGCACGTGCGATTCAAGGGCCAGATCGGCGAACAGTCGACGATGTTCCTGCTCGATCCGTTCGACAACGCGCTCGAGTTCAAGGCCTTCGAGAACATCGACCAGCTGTTCTCGCCGCAGTAAGCCCTGCAGCGTGCGCATCGTCATCAGCGAATTCATCGACAATGCGGCAGTGACCTCGCTGGCACGGGATTTCGACGTGCGCTACGACGCCGGGCTGGTCGAGCGGCCGGCCGAGCTCG
>JBDTNP010000267.1:0-1508 GCA_039933695.1 Betaproteobacteria bacterium
GGAAAGTATTTGACCACGCAAGCGATCGGATTGGGCGCGGCCTGGCCCAGCCCGCAGATCGACGCGTCGGCCATCGCCTGCGACAGCTCGCCTAGCAGCGCAGTATCCCATTTCGGCTTGGCCAGCAGGCCGACCGCCTTTTCAGTTCCGACGCGGCACGGCGTGCACTGCCCGCAGGATTCGTGGGCGAAAAAACGCATCAGGTTGAGCGCCGCATCGCGGGCTCGGTCGTGCTGCGAGAGCACGATGATCGCCGCCGAGCCGATGAAGCAGCCGTGCGGCTGCAGCGTGTCGAAGTCCAGAGGAATGTCCGCCAGCGATGCCGGCAGGATGCCGCCCGAGGCGCCGCCGGGCAGATAGCCGTAGAACTCGTGGCCGGCGAGCATGCCGCCGCAGTATTCGGCGATCAGCTCGCGCGCCGTGATACCGGCCGGCGCCAGGTGTACACCCGGCTTGGCCACGCGCCCCGAAACCGAAAACGAGCGCAGGCCCTTGCGTCCGTTGCGCCCTTGATCAGCGAACCACGCCCCTCCCTTTTCGAGAATGTCGCGTATCCAGTACAGTGTTTCCATGTTGTGTTCGAGCGTCGGCCGGCCGAAAAGTCCGACCTGAGCCACATAGGGCGGCCGCAGCCGCGGCATGCCGCGCTTCCCTTCGATCGACTCAATCATCGCCGACTCTTCCCCGCAGATGTAGGCGCCGGCGCCGCGGCGAAGGTGCAGGCGCGGCAGCGGGCAGGGCGGCTCGGCTTGAAGCGCCGCGATCTCGCGCTCGAGCACCGCGCGGCATCCGGCGTATTCGTCGCGCAGATAGATGTAGACGTCGTCGATGCCGACCGCCCAGGCGGCGATCAGCGTGCCTTCGAGGAAGCGGTGCGGATCGCGCTCCAGGTAATAGCGATCCTTGAACGTCCCGGGCTCCCCCTCGTCGATATTGACCGCCATCAGCCGCGGCGCGGCTTCCGCGCGCACGATCTTCCATTTCCGGCCAGCCGGGAAGCCGGCGCCGCCCAAGCCGCGCAAGCCGGACTCTTCCAGCGCCGCGGTCACGGCTTCAACCGTCCGTTCGCCACGGATGCAGTCCGCCAGCGTCCGGTACCCGCCGCCGGTGCGGTACGAAAACAAATCGGCATAAGGCGGCGGCTCGGCCTCGATCCGTCCTCCGGCGATCGCCGCGGCGATCTTTTCCGGGGTCGCTTGGTCGACCGGACGACGGCCCACGAGCGCTGCCGGCGCGTGCTCGCAGCGCCCGACGCACGGCGCGGCGACGACACGCACGCCGGACGGCGACGCTTTCGACAGTGCCGCGAGCAGTGCGTCAGCGCCCGCCATCTCGCAGGACAGCGTCTCGCAGACCCGGACGGTGAGCGCCGGCGGCGGCGTCTCGCCGTCGGCGATAACGTCGAAGTGGTGGTAGAAGGTCGCGACCTCGTATACCTCGGTTCGCGCGAGTTTCATTTCCTCGGCCAGTGCAACGATGTGCGCGCCGGAAATATGGCCGTAGCGGTC
>JBDTNP010000268.1:0-3521 GCA_039933695.1 Betaproteobacteria bacterium
TGAAGCGCTGATATTCGTTGGCCGCGAGAATCACCGCCTTGTAGCCGGCGATATTCGCCTGCGACGACAGCACGTCCATCGCCTGCGCACGCGAAATGCGCGGCACCCACTCGAGCGCGTAGCCGCTGACGCCGGCCTGCGCGTACGAGGCGATCGCGGCTGTGTCGAACGGATCGAGCAGGCCGATCAGCAGCGCGCCGCGCTTCAGGCGCGGCAGCTCGTCGGCGGACGGACCGCGGACCTTGAGCACGATGTCGCCACCGAGTGCGTCGGCAGCGCTAGCGATGCGCGCCCCGGCGCCCTGATAATCGGCGTCGGAAATGCTCGAAGCGACACCGGCGCCGGTCTCGACGACGATGTCGTGCTTGCCGCTGGCGGCGAGCTTTTTGACCGTCTCGGGCGTTGCCGCGACGCGCGTCTCGCCGACGCGCGTTTCGCGCGGAATGCCGATAATCATGGTGGTCGTCCCCTTGCGGCGGTGCTCGTTCTTGCCGCTATCTTGCCACAGCGGACAGGCTTTTAGCGAAGGCGCAACGTCAGGAAATCGCCGCGGCGATCGCCTTGCCGAGCTCCACTGTCGTCGCCTTGCCTCCGATGTCGGGCGTGCGCGGCGCTGATCGATCGGCCAAGGTCGCCTCGATCGCGCGCACGATCGCGGCTGCCGCATCGGCGTGGCCGAGATGCTCGAGCATCAGCGCACCCGACCAGATCTGCCCGATCGGATCGGCGACGCCCTTGCCGGCGATGTCCGGGGCGGAGCCATGCACCGGCTCGAACGTCGATGGAAAATCGCGCTCGGGATTGATGTTGGCCGATGGCGCGATCCCGATCGTGCCGCAGACCGCGGGACCCAGGTCGGACAGGATGTCGCCGAACAGGTTCGAGCCGACGACGACGTCGAACCAGTCGGGATGCAGCACGAATTGCGCGCTCAGGATGTCGATGTGGTACTGGTCGGTGCGGATCGCCGGATATTGTGCGGACATCGCCTTGAAGCGCTCGTCCCAGTACGGCATCGTGATCGAGATGCCGTTCGACTTGGTCGCGGAGGTCACGTGCTTCGCCGGCCGCGTCAGGGCCAGGTCGAAAGCGAAGCGCATGATGCGGTCGACGCCCTTGCGGGTGAACACCGTCTGCTGGAACACCGTCTCTCGGTCGGTCCCTTCGAACATGCGGCCGCCGACCGACGAGTATTCGCCTTCGGTGTTCTCGCGTATCACGACGAAATCGATGTCGCCGGACCGGCGCCCGGCGAGCGGCGTCGGAATGCCCGGCATCAGGCGGCATGGCCGCAGATTGACGTACTGGTCGAAATGGCGCCGCCACTGGATCAGCGAGCCCCAGAGCGAGACGTGGTCGGGCACCGTCGCCGGCCAGCCGACGGCGCCGAAGAAAATCGCATCGTGAGCGCCGATCTGGGCGATCCAGTCTTCGGGCATCATGCGGCCGTGCTTGGCGTAGTAGTCGCAGCTCCACGGAAACTCGTCGAACTGGAATGCGATGCCGAACTTCGCCGCCGCAGCCTCGAGCGAGCGCAAGCCTTCCGGAACGACTTCCTTGCCGATGCCGTCGCCCGGGATGACGGCAATGCGATGCGAGCTGGCCATGGCGCCTGTGCTGTGAAGTCTCGGCGCATAGTGTAACTTAGCGCATTGTTTCGCGAACCTGAGCTCACGCGATGCAGCCGCAACTCCGCTGGCAATGGACGCGCTTCGACGACCTCGAGCCACGCCACCTGTATGCGCTGCTGCGTGCGCGCGGCGAGGTTTTCATCATCGAGCAGCGCTGCGCGTTTCTCGATACCGATGGCGTCGACCTCAACGCCTGGCATCTGCTCGGATGGGCTGCGCCGGAGGCCGGCGCTGGCGACGGAGCCGCGACGGTGCTCGCCGCGTATCTGCGGCTGATCGAGCCCGGGTGGATCTACACCGAACCCTCGATCGGCCGCGTGCTGACGGTCGCGCCGTTCCGGCGCGTCGGTCTCGGCCGCCCGCTGATGAAGGAAGGCCTGCGCAAGGTCGCCGAGCTCTATCCCGGGCGCGCGGTGCGCATCGGCGCGCAAATCCGCCTCGAGCGCTTCTACCAGAGCCTCGGTTTTCGCACCGTGTCCGAGATGTACATCGAAGACGGCATCGAGCACGTTCAGATGCTGCGTCCCGCCGACGCCGGTGTCTGAAGCAGCGCGATGAGCGGTCTCATCGACCTGTGGGCTGGCTATTCCGGCGCGTTCTACGCCGCCGCGACGTTCGGCATATTGCTCACCGGTGTATTCAAGGGGGGCTTCGGCGGTGGCCCCGGAGGCATCGCGGTCGCGCTGATGTCGATGTTCGTCGCGCCCGCCGATGCCGCCGGCATCGTGCTGCCGATCCTGTGCGCAATGGACATCTTCGGACTGCTTGCCTACCGCAACAACTGGTCGCGCCATCACGTGCGTGTCCTCATACCCGGCGCATTGCTCGGCATCGTTCTGGGCGCGCTCGCGTTCGGCGTCGTGCCGGTCGAATGGGTGCGGCTGCTTATCGGGCTCATTGCGGTGACATTTACGCTGAATCGCTGGTTCGACATCGCGCAGCGCCTCGGCTCGAAAGCGGGCAGGCCCGGCCGGTTGATCGGCTTTCTCAGCGGCGCGACGTCCGGTCTGACCAGCACGATGGCGCACGCCGGCGGGCCGCCGCTGCTGGTCTATCTGCTGCCCCAGCGGATGGAAAAGACGATTTTCGTCGGCACGAGCGTCGTCTTTTTCGCCATCGTCAACTACGTGAAGCTGATCCCGTACGGGCTGCTCGGGCAGCTGTCGATGAACAATCTCGGGCTGTCGCTGCTGTTCGCGCCGCTCGCGCCACTGGGAATCTGGCTGGGCCTGCACCTGGAGCGCCGGATTCCGGAAAAGCCCTTCTACCGATTGAGCTACGCGATCCTGTTTGCGACCGGCTGCAAGCTGATCTACGATTCGCTTACTGCCTGACGGCGCGCCCGCGACCCGCCGATAGCGGCGCCGGCGCGGACTGCGCTATGATCGCGCCCTCGCACCGCGAACCTTCGCCGCCGATGAAACAAACCTTTCTCGACTTCGAACAGCCTATCGCCGAGCTGCAAAGCAAGATCGACGAGCTGCGCTACGTCCACGAGGACTCGGCGGTCGACATCTCCGACGAAATCACGCGGCTGAGCAAGAAAAGCCAGCAGCTGACCAAGGAGATCTACAGCAAGCTTTCCTCATGGCAGATCGCGCAGGTGGCGCGGCACCCGCAGCGGCCCTACACGCTCGACTACATCGCCGGCATCCTCACCGACTTTCATGAGCTGCATGGCGACCGCAGCTACTCGGACGATCCGGCGATCGTCGGCGGCATGGCGCGCTTCAACGGCGCGCCGTGCATGGTGATCGGTCACCAGAAAGGCCGCGACACCAAGGAGAAGATCTACCGCAACTTCGGCATGCCGCGCCCCGAGGGCTATCGCAAGGCGCTGCGGCTGATGAAGCTCGCCGAGAAGTTCGGCCTGCCGCTGTTCACGTTCGT
>JBDTNP010000269.1:0-3446 GCA_039933695.1 Betaproteobacteria bacterium
GGGAAAGTCCAGCGTCGCTTCGGTGAACATCCGAAGCTCGGTCACCCCTTCGACGAGCGCGCGTACCTCGGCCGAAAACGCCCCACTCAAGCTGCGCGCGGCAGCGCGCGCGGCGGTCGCCGTCGCCGCATCGATCAGGTCGGCGACGGCCACGGCCTGTGCCAGGTCGATCTTGCCGTTGCGGAACGCCCGCTTGGTGAATTCGCCGGGCTGGGCGAGGCGTGCGCCGAGATCGAGGCAGCGACGCAGAATTTGCGCGAGCACGGCGGGACCGCCGTGTCCATGGAGCTCGAGCACCGTCTCGCCGGTGTACGAGGCCGGCGCCGGAAAATAAAGCGCCAGTCCCTGGTCGAGCGTTTCGCCATGCGCGCCGATAAAGTCGGTGCTCGTCGCAACACGGGGCGCGAGCGGGCAGCCGACGACGCCCTCGATGACGCGCGACAGGTCCGGGCCGGAGAGGCGCACGATGCCGATGCCGCCGCGACCGGCGGGCGTCGCGATCGCGGCGATAAGCTCGGTAGCGATCGGCGTCGGCATGCGCTGCCCCCGCGTGGGGCTTCGGATCGTGTTAGCGGCGCTTCGCCGCCGCGGCGGCGGTCTCGCGCCCGATGACGCGGTTCATATGCCACTGCTGGAAGATTTGCAGCGAATTGTTGATCAGCCAGTAGAGCACCAGGCCTGCCGGGAAGAAGATGAACATGACCGAAAACGCGATCGGCATGATCTGCATCACTTTCGCCTGTACCGGATCCTGGATCGGCGTCGGCGAAAGCTTCACCTGCAGATACGCCGTGATCGCATAGATGACCGGAAGCACATAGTACGGGTCCGGCGCCGACAGATCGTGAATCCAGCCGACCCATGGCGCGTGGCGCAGCTCGACAGCGGAGAGAAGAACCCAGTAGAGCGCGATGAACACCGGGATCTGCACCAGGATGGGCAGGCAGCCGCCGAGTGGATTGATCTTCTCGGTCTTGTACATCTCCATCATCTTGATCTGCAGCTGCTGCTTGTCCTTCGAATACTGCTCCTGCAGCGCCTTGAGCTTCGGCGCGATCACTTTCATCTTGGCCATCGAGCGCGCGCTGGCGTGGTTCAGCGGGTAAAAAACGCTCTTGATGATGATCGTCAGCAGCACGATCGCCCAGCCCCAGTTGTGCACCAGCGCGTGCAGCCACTTGAGCAGCACGAACAGCGGGGCCGCGATGACGGTGAAGATGCCGTAATCGACGACCAGGTCGAGACCCTTGGCCAGCGACTTCAGCGTGTCCTGGATCTGAGGCCCGACGTACAGCTTGACCTTGATGTCGCCGGTCGCGCCGGGCGCGATCGGCGGCGCAGGAACGATCACCCCTGCGGCGTACAGACCGTTGTCGACCTTGCGCGCATAGAATTCGCGCGGCGTCTTCGGTTCCTCGGGCGGAAGCCACGCGGCCACAAAGTAATGCTCGACCATCCCGACCCAGCCGTTGTCGGCATTCTTGGTGAACGGCGGCTTGCGGCTTGGATCCGCGGCCAGCTTGTCGAGGTCGCCGAATTCGACTTTCTTGAACTTGTCGGCTTCGTTGTAAACGACCGGTCCGATGTACGACGAGGGCGCCATCGAATTCTGCCGGCTTTGCGACTTGGTGTCGCGGGTGAACTGGAAATAGGCGTGCGGTGCGATCGGCGTGGTGCCGGCATTGGTGACCGCATAGTCGACGTCGATCACATAGCTGCCGCGATGGAAGGTCAGCGTCTGCACGACCTTGTCGCCGTTGGCGGCGCTCGCCTGCAGCTTGAGGTCCAGCGTGTCCACGCCGGGCGCCAGTTCCCGCGGCCCCGGCAAGGGCTGCCACAGCGTGCGGTGATTCGGCAGTCCCTCGCCGAGCAGGCCCGATTGCGCGACGAACGTGCGGTCGGCATTTTTCTGCAGCAGCAGATACGGCCGGGACTTGTCCTCGGTGTCGCGGTGCTCGTTAAGCGCCACCTGCGTGATCACCGCGCCGGCGGTATCGATGTCGGCGCTGTACAAGTCGGTCCGTATCGCGATTTTTTCGCCGGCCGGCGCTGCGGCGGGCGCGGCGTTCGGGTTGGCCGTCGCGGCGGCGCCCGGTACCGGCGTGGCCGTCGGTAACGGCGATTCCGCGGAAGGGCCGGGCGCAGTCTGCGTCACCGGCGGCGGCGGCGGCCGGTGCTCGCGCTGCCACGCCTCCCAGAGAAATAGCGCGGAGAACGAAAAGATGACAAAAAGAATCAGGCGTTGGGTGTCCATGACTGCCGAAATCGAATCGTGATGGTGCTAGGGAACCGGATCGTAGCCGCCGGCATGATAGGGATGACAGCGCCCCAGGCGTCGCGCGGCAAGCCAGACGCCGCGGACCGCGCCGTGACGCTCGATCGCCTCGCGCGCATAGTCCGAGCAGCTGGGATAGAAGCGGCAGTTCGCGCCGAGCAGCGGACGCAGCGCGTATTGGTATGCGCGCAGCAGGCCGAGCAGCAGCGTTTTCATCGCGACCTTGCCGTGGTAAGCGCGTCCAACAACTGCGCCGCCTCGACCCCCACCGCCGCAATGCCTGCCGGCGGGCAGCCGCGCCGCAGGCGCAGCACGATGTCGAACCGATCCAGCGCCGGGCGGCGCCGACGTACCGCTTCGCGCAGCATGCGCTTGAGCCGGTTGCGGTCGACCGCGAGCTTCAGTTGTTGCTTGCCGATCACGTATCCCACCTGGCCGATCGCGCCGCCGGCCGGCACTGCCAGCAGTTGCAGATGTTCGGCCTCGATGCGATGGCCTTGGCGAAACAGCCTGGCGAACGCCGCCGCCCCGCGCAACCGGTGCCGTTGATTCGAGCCTATTGCGGATTCGCGACGGCTCTAGACGGCGAGCCGGACGCGGCCCTTGGCGCGCCTCGCGCGCAGGACCTTGCGGCCGCCGATGCTTTTCATCCGGGCGCGAAAGCCGTGCGTCCGCTTGCGCCGGATGACCGACGGCTGGTAGGTGCGCTTCATGTCTGTTTCCGTTCGAAAAAAGCCTTACATTAGAACGTTTTGCATATCGCCCTGTCAAGGTAATCCGCGTCGATCGCTGTGGATAACTTTGCCCCAAGCGAGTACAATCGGTTTCGTCACGGGCTCCGTTCGGCGCCCGCTATTTTTTGGTCTTGCCGTCCCGCACGCACTATCCGCCATGTCCACGCCCGTATTCTGGCAGGCCTGCCTGGAATCGTTCCAGCAGGAGCTGACGCAGCAGCAATTCAATACCTGGATTCGTCCGCTGCGGCTGGAAATCGCCGGTGACGAGCTGCGGCTGATCGCCCCCAATCGTTTTGTGCTGCAGTGGGTCAAGGAGCGCTTTGCCGGGCGTATCGAGGAGCTCGCCGCAGTCGCGGTCGGCCGCCCGCTGCGACTGGGACTCGTCGTCGCCGACGGCGCCGAGCGCGTGCCTGCGCCGGCGGTCACCGCGATCT
>JBDTNP010000270.1:0-10837 GCA_039933695.1 Betaproteobacteria bacterium
AGCCGACGCCGCGCGCTTTCGCCGCCGCGTGCACCTCGCGCGCGACGATCGCCGATGCGGTCGTGTGATCGACCAGCACGCTGCCGCTCTTCATCGCCCCGACCGCCCCGTCGGCGCCTAGCGCGACCGTGCGGACGTCGGCGTCGTTGCCGACGCACATCATCACCAGCGCCGCGTCGGCCGCCGCCGCGGCCGGCGTCGGCGCCGAGGTGCCGCCGTATTTTTCGACCCACTGCGCCGCCTTGGCAGGCGTGCGGTTATAGACGACCACCGTATGTCCGGCGCGCGCGAGATGCCCGGCCATCGGAAAGCCCATCACGCCCAGGCCGAGAAACGCCAGTTTGCCGCTGTCCATCGCTGCTCCTTGCTGGTTGAAACGAGGCTGGTGCGCCGCGATGACTTGGCGTCAGCGCGCCGCGCCCGTCGCGAGCGAGGACCGCGCGGCGCGGATCGCCGCGCGCACCTGCGCCGGCGCAGTGCCCCCGGGATGATTGCGGCTCGCGATCGAACCTTCGAGCGTGAGCACCGCATAGACGTCGTCTTCGATCAGCCGCGAATAGCGCTGGAGCGAGGCGAGCGACAGCGTGGCCAGATCGCACCGCTCGGACTCGGCATGCCGCACCGCTTGGGCCACCGCCTCGTGCGCGTCGCGGAACGGCAGGCCCTTCTTGACCAGGTAATCGGCAAGATCGGTCGCGGTCGCGTGGCCTTCGCTTGCCGCTGCACGCATGCGTTCGGCGTCGACTTCGACGCCGTCGGATACCAGCGCGGTGATGACGGCGAGCGTCGGCAGCAGCGTATCGACGACGTCGAATACCGGCGCCTTGTCCTCCTGGTTGTCCTTGTTATAGGCGAGCGGTTGCGCCTTCATCAAGGTCAGCAGTGCAACCAGGTCGCCATAGACCCGCCCGGTCTTGCCGCGCACGAGCTCCGGAACGTCGGGATTTTTCTTTTGCGGCATGATCGAGCTGCCGGTGCAGAAGCGGTCGGCCAAGTGCACGAAACCGAAGCCGGGGCTCGACCATAGGACGAGCTCCTCGGCGAAGCGCGACAGGTGCATCATCAGCAGCGCGCCACAGGCGGCGAATTCGATCGCGAAGTCGCGATCCGACACTGCATCCAGCGAATTGGTGCACAGGCCTTCGAAGCTGAGATCGCGCGCCACCCGTTCGCGATCGATCGGGAAGCTGGTGCCGGCCAGCGCCGCGCTGCCGAGCGGAAGCCGGTTGACGCGACGCCGGCAGTCGATCAGGCGCTCGGCATCGCGCGCCAGCATCGCCTCGTAGGCGAGCAGGTGATGGCCGAAGGTCACCGGCTGCGCGACCTGCAGATGCGTGAAGCCCGGCATGATCGTCGCGGCGTGGGGCTCGGCCAGATCGAGCAGCGCGCCGCGCAGCGCGACGATCGCCGTAACTATGTCGTCGATCGCAGCGCGCACGTAAAGCCTCAAGTCGGTGGCGACCTGATCGTTGCGCGAGCGGCCGGTGTGGAGCCGCTTGCCTGCGTCGCCGATCAGTGCGGTGAGGCGCCTTTCGATGTTGAGGTGCACGTCCTCGAAATCCGACGACCAGGGAAATGCGCCGCGCCCGATCTCGTCGGCGATCCCGGTCAGGCCACGCTCGATCGCGGCGAGGTCGGCAGTCGACAGGACGCCGACCGCAGCCAGCATGCGCGCGTGCGCGAGCGAGCCCATGATGTCGGCGTCGGCGAGTCTCTTGTCGAAGTCGACCGATGCGGTGTAACGCTTGACGAGCTCCGCCACGGGCTCGCTGAATCGGCCGGACCAGCCGGCGGCCGCAGCGATGGCCGGATCGGATTTGCGCGTGGACATGGCTTGCCTCACCCGGACGTCTTCCGCACAATAGCCGGGCGCCGACATTCTGCACCTCGGTCCCGCGACCGAGGCCGGTCGATGCGCTCGCGCCGGGCCGGAAGCAACGAACAATGCGACCTAGTATAAATCAAAACACGGCCCGACTTTCGCTGCCGGAACTGCGCAACCTTGGCACCGTCCTGCGGATATTGCTCGCGGTCAACGCGATGGTGCTCGTCGCGGCGCTGATGCGTGAGACGCGCTGGGCGGCGCTATGGGCCACCTGGCTCGAGATGATGTCGATCGTCGAGCCGCAATTGCTGCTGCAGTTGCTGGTGCTCTACGCCGCCGCTCCGCAGCTCGCCCGCCTGCCTTATCGCAGCGGCGCGATCGTCGTACTGCTGCTGACGCTCGCCAGCGCGCTGGCATTCAACACCGCCGTCGCCGCGCTGGTCGAGGATGTCACCGCCAGCGCGATGTTGCGCGACGTCGCCTTTTCGATGCTGATCGCCGGCGCGCTGCTCGCCTATTTTCAGCTTCGCGCCAAGGCGCTTTCGCCGGCGATCACCGAGGCCCGCCTTCAGGCGCTTCAGGCCCGCATCCGGCCGCACTTCCTGTTCAACAGCATCAATGCCGTGCTCTCACAGATGCGCACCGACCCGCGGCGCGCCGAAACCGCGCTCGAGGACCTGGCCGATCTGTTCCGGGTGCTGATGCGCGACAACCGTCAGCTCGCGCCGTTGCAGAACGAAGTCGAGCTGTGCCGTCATTATCTCGACCTGGAGAAGCTGCGGCTCGGCGACCGGTTGACCGTCGACTGGCACGTCGACAACATGCCGAAGGATGCGATGGTGCCGCCGCTCGTGCTCCAGCCGTTGCTGGAGAATGCCGTCTACCATGGCATCGAGCCGAGTAGCGCGCCGGGGGTGATCGCGATTAATATCTTCTTGAGCCGCGGCGAAGTGCACGCGATCCTGCGCAATCCCTACCGGGCGGGCCCGGGCCGCGGCGGGGGCAACAAGATGGCGCTGGACAATATCCGCGAGCGCCTGGCGCTGCATTTCGATGCCGAGGCGAGTCTCGAGAACCGGCTGACCCGGGACAGCTACGAGGTGCATATATGCATGCCCTACCGCACGCAACAAAAGCCGGACAAGCCGCGTGGCTGACGCTCCACTGAAAGTGCTGATCGTCGACGACGAGGCGCCGGCACGCCGACGCCTGCGCGAGTTGCTCGACGACTGCACGACCGCGCTGCCGCTGGTGGTCGTCGGCGAAGCCGCCAGCGGACGCGAGGCCTTGACCCTCCTCGGCAGCACGCCGACCGACCTGGTCCTCTCCGACATCCATATGCCCGACATGGACGGCATCGAGCTGGCCCGGCACCTGCTGAAACTGGCGGTGCCTCCGGTCCTGATCTTCACCACCGCTTATCACGAGCATGCGATCGCGGCGTTCGAGGTGCACGCCGTCGACTACCTGGTCAAGCCGGTCCGCGTGCAGCGCCTGCTCGCCGCGCTGCAGCAGGTGCCTCGGCTTCGGCCGCTGTCGGAGGGGAAGCTCGATCGCCTGCCCGCCGCGGCTCGCCGCTTCCTGTCGGTGACCGAACGATCGCGCGTCGTTCTGGTGGCGATCGAGGAGGTCATCTATCTGAAGGCCGAGCTCAAGTACATCACGATCCGGACCGCGGATCGCGAGTTTCTGCTCGAGGAGTCGCTGACCCGCCTCGAGGAAGAATTCGGCCAGCGTTTCGTTCGCGTGCATCGCAATTGCCTGGTCGCGCGCGACGCGATCCGCGGCTTCGAGCGCCGCGTCAGCGCCGACGGAGACGCGCACTGGGAAGTCCTGCTGCGCGGCGTCTCGGAGGCGCTGCCGGTGTCACGCCGGCAACAATTCATCGTGCGCGAAATCGGCCGCGAGTCGTCGGCTTGAGCCGGCACCAGCGCAGTCGAAGTCGCGGCCGACCCGGGGTGCGGCGTGTCCCGGCGGTCGTGGTTTAGACTGCCGGTCCCGAAACCCTTTCTCGACGCTCAAGATGGCCCCACGCACGCTGATTTGCGGGTCGCTCGCCCGCGATACGATCATGGTGTTCCCCGACCGTTTTTCGCGCCACATCCTGCGCGACCAGACGCGCGTGCTGTCGGTGTCGTTCCAGATCGGTGAAATGCGCCAGGAGTGGGGTGGGTGCGCGGGCAACATCGCCTATAACCTGAAGGCGATCGGCGGTGAGCCGGTGGTGATGGCCACCGTTGGCGACGATGGCGGCGCGTACGAAGCGCGGCTCGCCTCGCTCGGCATTGCGCGCGACGGCGTGACGACGGTAACCGGCACGTTCACCGCGCAGGCGTTCATCATCACCGACCTCGACGACAACCAGATCACCGCCTTTCATCCCGGTGCGATGAACCGCTCGGAGCTCAACGACGTCGCCGATGTTCAGGGAATCGCGCTCGGCATCGTCGCTCCCGACGGCAAGGAAGGCATGCAATCGCATGTGCGCGGCTTTGCCGCAGCGGGGATTCCTTTCATCTTCGATCCCGGTCAGGGACTGCCGCTGTTCACCGGCGACGAGCTAGTTTCGATGCTCGAAGCCGCCGACTATGTCGCCGTCAACGATTACGAGGGGCGCCTGCTTTGCGAACGCACCGGGCTCTCGTTGCAGGACATCGCGGCCCGCGTGGAGGCGCTGATCGTGACGCTCGGCGCCGACGGCTCTCGCATCTACAGCGACGGCGAGGCGATCGATATCCCTGCGGTCCGTCCGGCAGCGCTGGTCGACCCGACCGGCTGCGGCGATGCCTACCGCGCCGGCCTGCTGTTCGGTGTCGCGCACGAGTGGGAGTGGCTGCGCACCGGGCGGCTCGCGGCGCTTCTGGGCTCGGTCAAGATCGCCTCGCGCGGTGGCCAGAATCATGCCGTCGACCGTGAGCGGCTGGCAGCCCTCTACGATGCGCATTTCGGCGGCTCGCTCTGGTAGCGCGGTACTCCGCGCGGGCCGCCGGCGCATCGACGCCGCTGCCGCGCCGTTGTTATCGCCTGCTGCGACTTTGCGTCCATGTGCTCCAGGGCCTCGCGACAACCGCGCTGGTCTTTCCGCTGGTCGGACCGCCGCGCCGCCAGGCGCTGATACGCCGCTGGAGCGCCGCGCTGCTGGCGATCCTCCGCGCCGAGCTGCGTATCAACGGATGGCCGGCGGACGGGTTCGCCGGCAACGTGCTGATCGTCGCCAACCATACTTCGTGGCTCGACATATTCGTCATCAACGCCTTACAGCCGTCGCGCTTCGTCGCCAAGGCGGATCTCGCGCACTGGCCGCTGGTCGGTCGACTGATCGCCGGCGTGGGCACGCTGTTCATCGAGCGCGGCCGCGGCCGCGACGCGCACCGGATCAATCATCAAGCCCGCGCGGCGCTCGCATCGGGTGACGTCATCGCGATCTTTCCGGAAGGCAAGACCGGCGACGGCCGCGCGCTGCTGCCGTTCCACGGCTCGCTGCTGCAACCGGTGATCGATGCGCGCGGTCATGTCCAGCCGATGGCGATTCGCTACCGCGACAGCGACGGTGCACCCAGCTATTCGGCTGGCTACGCCGGAGACACGAAGTTTCTGACGTCGTTGTGGCGCGTCCTCGGCGAGTGCCGGATGATCGTGCTGCTCGATGTTTTGCTGCCGCTCCCCGCCGACGGCCGGCACTGGCGCCAGCTGGCGCGCGAAGCCGAAGACGCTATCCGGCAGGTCTTGGCGTCTGCGGCGAGCGGCTCGGTACCTGGAACAATCTCCGATCGTCCAGCCTGAGCGCGGTCAGGCAGCCGCCCCACAGGCAGCCCGAATCGAGCATCAGCACATTCGGCGCCAGCATCAAGTCGAGTGTCGACCAGTGGCCGCAGAGCACGGTGACGCCGGCGGATCTTCGTTCGGGATGCATGAACCACGGCGCGAATCCCGGAGGCGTGTGATCGGGCCCGCGCTTTTCGCGGAGATCGATCGTGTCGTCGGCCGTGCAAAAGCGCAGACGCGTGCAGGCGTTGACGACGACACGCAGACGATCGTAGCCGTGGAGCGTCTCGTCCCAGCGTGCCGGCTCGTCGCCGTAAAGATGGCGCAGGAAGTCGTCGTGCCGGTCGGAGGCCAGCATCGTCTCGACCTCGCGCGAAAGCATCAGGGCGGTCGCCGGCGTCCACGAAGGCAGCAGTCCGGCGTGCACCAGCAGCCATTCGTCCTCGAGCACGACCAGTGGCCGCGTCCGCAACCACGCGAGCAGTTCGTCGCGGTCCGGCGCGTCGAGAATTCCGCCCAGCGTGTCGTCATCATGCGCGCGCCGGTGACCGGCGGCGACGGTCAGCAGATGGAAGTCGTGGTTGCCCAGCACGGTGACGGCGCTGGTACCGAGCTCGCGCACCGCGCGCAGTACCGACAGCGATTCCGGGCCGCGGTTGACCAGGTCGCCAACCAGCCACAACCGGTCCTGCCCTGGGTCGAACGCGATCAGGTCGAGCAGCTGCCGGAATTCGGCGTAGCAGCCCTGGATGTCGCCGACGGCGTAAACGCTCATCTTCGCCTGCGCAGATCTTGCCGATGCCGCGCGAAGACACGGTTGCGTACCATTGCGATGTCGGGGCGCACTAGGGAAGCAAATCGTCGATGCTAGAATCCGGCGCATTCTAACATCCGCGTCACGATGAAATTTCCCCTGAACGACCCGCAGCGCGCTGCGGTGCGCTACATCGACGGGCCGCTATTGGTCTTGGCCGGCGCAGGCAGCGGCAAGACGCGTGTGATCACCGCCAAGATAGCGCACTTGATCGAGCAAGGCGCCGATCCGGCCGGCATCGCTGCGATCACTTTCACCAACAAGGCCGCGCGCGAAATGCGCGAGCGTACGGGCGCGCCGCAGCGCCGGCGCGATGGCGCCGGCGTTGCGCCGACGATATGCACGTTTCACGCCCTCGGCTTGAAGATCGTGCGCCGCGAGGCCGCAGCAATGCAGCTGACCCCGCGCTTTTCGATTCTCGATCCGACCGACATCGAACCGGTCATCGCCGAGCTGCTGGCCAGCAGCGACCGCGCGCGCGTGCGCGCCGTGCAGTGGCAGATCAGCGCGTGGAAGAATGCGCTGATCGCGCCCGACTTCGCGCTGGCGCACGCGGCGACCGAGGCGGAAGCCGCCGCAGCGCGCGTCTATGCGCGATACCGCGCGGCCCTTTCGGCGTATCAGGCGGTCGATTTCGACGACCTGATCGCGTTGCCGGTGGCCGCGCTCGAATCCGATGCCGGCGCCGCCGCGCATTGGCAGCGTCGCCTCGGCTATCTGCTGATCGACGAATACCAGGACACCAATCCGGCGCAGTACCGGTTGCTGCGGCTGTTGACGGGATCGCGCGGCGCTTTCACCGCAGTCGGGGACGACGACCAGGCGATCTACGGATGGCGCGGCGCGACGCTGGCCAATCTGGAGCAGCTGCCGCGCGACTATCCGTCGTTGAAGGTGATCAAGCTCGAGCAGAACTATCGATCGTCGGTCAGGATATTGCGCTCGGCCAATGCACTGATCGGTCACAACGCCAAGCTGTTCGACAAGGCGCTGTGGAGCGAGCTGGGTTTGGGCGAGCCGATCCAGGTCACGCCGGCCGCCGACGACCGGGCCGAGGCCGAGAGCGTCGCACGCGCGATCGCCGCGTTCAAATTCGAGCATCGCGTACGCTTCGATGACTTCGCGGTGCTTTATCGCGGCAATCACCAGGCGCGCGCGTTCGAGCAGGCGCTGCGCGGGCAGAACATTCCATACGCCGTCAGCGGTGGCCAGTCGTGGTTCGACCGCACCGAGATTCGCGACCTCGTCGCCTATCTCCGGCTGATCGCCAACGACGATGACGATCCCGCCTTCGTGCGCGCCGTGACGACGCCGAGGCGCGGCGTCGGGGCTCAAACCCTGGAGCACCTCGGTCGCGCCGGCCGCCTTTTCGCCGCCGCCTGCGACGACGCGCTGGTCGCCACGCTGCCGGCGCGGCAGCGCGAGGCGCTGGCCGCGTTCTGCAAGATGATCAACGGGCTGCGCTATCGCGCCGAGCGAGAGCCGGCCGACCGGTTGATCGACGAGCTGATCAAGACGATCGGATACGAGGACTATCTTTTCGCGAGCTGCGACAAGCGCGAGGCGCAAACGCGCTGGGAAAGCATCGCCGATTTCGTCCGATGGCTGACGCGCAAGGGGGAGGCCGACCAGCGCAGCCTGCTCGAGCTCACGCAATCGATCGCGCTGTTGACCTTGCTCGAAGGCGAGGAGGGCAGGGAGCCGGACGCGGTCCGGCTGTCGACGCTGCACGCCGCCAAGGGCCTCGAGTTCGCGCACGTCTTCCTGGTCGGACTGGAGGAGGGCGTGCTGCCGCACCGCGAGGCCATCGCGGCCGGCAATGTCGACGAGGAGCGGCGGCTGATGTATGTCGGCTTGACGCGCGCGCAGCGGAGCTTGCGGCTTTCGTGGTGCCGGCGCCGCAAGCGCGCCGGAGAATGGCAAAGTGCGACGCCTTCGCGTTTCATCGGAGAGCTCGCGCAGGAGGATCTGCGGCACGCGGAAGGTGCGCGCGAGCCGGGCGACGCCGCGCGCGACAAGGAAGCCGGCAACGCGCGCTTGCGGCAGATGCGCGCGATGCTCGCGCGCTGATCGCCGTTTACTTCAGCGATAGAATCCAGCTCACCAGCGCCTTGATGTCGGCATCGGGAACGGCGGCATTCGGCGGCATCGGCACGGGTCCCCAGACGCCCGAGCCGCCGGCCTTGACCTTCTGTTCGAGCTTGGCCGCCGCGGTCTTGTCGCCGCGATATTTTGCCGCGACCTGGTTGTACGCCGGGCCGACGATGGTTTTGTCGACTGCGTGGCAGGCGGCGCAACCGTCTTTTTGCATCATCACCTGGCCGGACGAGAGATCGAGCGGTGCGCCTGCCTTGGTCGCGGGCGCGGCAGCGGCCGCCGCCGGAGCCGCGGCGGCCACAGTGCTTGTCGCACTGGCGGGCGCGGCAGCCGCGGGCGCAGCAGGCGCGGGTGCAGCGGGGACCGCCGCTGCTGCCGTGGCGGGTGCAGCCGTAACGGGCGTCGTCGCAGCCGGTTCCTTGAAATTCGCACCGGAACGATTGGCCATGTAAACGACCGCGCGCTGGACTTCGACGTCGGAAAGATCCGCATTGCCGCCGCGCGGCGGCATGACTTTCCCCGGCTCCTGGAATCCGTTCAGTGCGTGCTGCACCAGCGTTTCGTAGCCCTTCTTGATCGGGCCGGCCCAAGCCACCTTGTCGCCGACCTTGGGCGCGCCGGCGATCCCTGCTTCGTGGCAGGTCTTGCAAACCGCCTGGAACACTTGCTCGCCGCCCATGCTGGCTCGCGCACCAGGCGCACCGGCGAGCGTGACTTCGCCGACCGGCTTGATGCGCGCGAGCACCATCGCCGCGGTCTCGCCGGTGTCGTCACGCCTGACGCCGGTGACCAGTTGCGACAACAGAAGGAAAAGCGCGATCGGGACCAGAAAGGCAAGCGCCAGCACAATCGCCAATTGCTTGGGCGTTTTTATCGGTGAGGTGTGCTCATCGCTCATCGTGGAATTCCTGGCAAGGGCCGGATAAACATCGTCGGACGCGGCGGCACCGCTGAGCCCCTGGCCGTGCGCTGCCGCAAAACAAGGCGCGCATTATAACGCGCAGGCAAATCTGCGCGAAATTCGCAGTACGATGCATCACCCGCTGTCGCACGCGCAATGGACGCTCGGATGCCCTGCGGGTAGAATCCGACTGCGTGCGCCCGTAGCTCAGTTGGATAGAGTGTTGGTTTCCGAAGCCAAAGGTCACAGGTTCGACTCCTGTCGGGCGCGCCCCGATCCTCGCGGCACGCGAGCGAGTCATTCGCAGCCGAATGGCATGGCGCGGTGAAAATCCATCGAGCATCAGTCGTACGAGCGGCTGTAATAGATGCCGATGCCGCTGATCAGCCCGGCCTCGGCGCGTATCGTCAGCGCGTGGGTCAGAGAATACTCGAGCTTGATCGCATTGTTCGCCACCGAGCGTCCCTGCTCGTAAATCAGGGTCAGCTTGTCGGTCAAGCGCTTGCTGAACGCGACGACCTGGCCGGCCGTTCCGGTTTGCTGCGGGTCGTACGCGGAATGGACGCTTATTTCATCGACGCCGATCGTCTGCGCGATGCGCTGTCCGAACGGCGTAGCGTTCGGACCGCCGAGCGCGGCGAGCGCTGCCTGAAGCAGTACCGCGTCGGCGCTGCTGGTGCTGTCGAGTCCATGCCCGAGCACCAGCCAGGCGAGCTTTTCGTTGTCGGGCACCGGCGGATTTGACGTCAACTGCACATGCGGCACCCGCACCGTTCCGGTGACCTCGACGCCGGCCTCGACTGGCAGGTTCTTTCGCAACGCGAGCACGTCGAGGCCCGGATTGTCCGGCGGCCCATTGAAATACAGCTTGCCGCGCTGGATGACCAACCGCTGGCCGAAGGTCGTGTAGGTGCCGCGGACGATATCGATCGTGCCGGTGGCGACCAGGTCGTGGGCGCTGGTCGTTTTGACACGCAGTTTGCCGCCCAGGCCGGTATCGAAACCTTCGCCGACGAACCTCAGCTTATCGCCGAAATCGAGATCGAGGTCGACGTCGAACGGCACCCGTTGCGCGATGTCGCGCGACGGTCTCTTTTCGCGCCCGCGCACGACCACATCGTCGCCGGGAACATCGGTGCCGGTCTGACGAAACTCGAAGTAACCCTCGTCGGCCTTCAACGCACCGCCAAGCGTCACGCTTCCGCGCTGGAACGACAGCGTGCCTGCGCCGGTCAGCGTGAGCTTGGTGTCGGGCCGGTTGAACAGGGCGAGCTTGTCGGCTTTCCACGCAAGCCGCGCGCCTTCGATATCGCGCGAGGCCGGCAGCGTGCCGCTGGCAACGAAACGGCCGTCTCCGGCGGCAAACGAGAATTCGCTGACGCTGACCGCCTGGTCGGACAGGCGCGCGCGCAAACGCCCGTCCTTCAGCGCGATG
>JBDTNP010000271.1:0-5152 GCA_039933695.1 Betaproteobacteria bacterium
GGACGATCGCCTACCTTGCCGCGGCGGTGGCCTTTTTCGCCGCGACGCAGGATATCGTCCTCGACGCCTATCGCCGCGAGCTGCTGCCCGAGGTTGAGCTGGGCCTGGGCAACGCGATCCACGTGCAGGCCTACCGGATATCGAGCCTCGTTCCCGGCGCGCTGTCGCTGATCCTCGCCGACCGGCTGCCCTGGCAGAGCGTCTTTTTCATCACTGCGCTGTTCATGCTGCCGGGCATCGTCAACACGCTGCTGATCGACGAGCCCGCGCTGTCGCGCGCGGCGCCGCGCACGCTGCGGGAGGCGGTCGTCGAGCCCTTTCACGAATTCATCACGCGCGCCGGCTGGCGGCAGGCACTCCTCGTGCTCGGCTTCATTTTTCTCTACAAGCTCGGCGACAGCATGGCGACCGCGCTGGCGACGCCGTTCTACCTGGACATCGGCTTCACGATGTCGGAGATCGGACTGATCGCCAAGAACGCCGGACTGTGGGCGAGCGTGTTCGGCGGCCTGCTCGGCGGGATCTGGATGCTCAGGATCGGCATCAATCGTGGACTGTGGCTGTTCGGTGCGGTGCAGGTTTTCTCGATCCTCGGCTTTGCCGGGCTCGCGTATGTCAATCAGCCGGACCGGCTGCTGCTCGCCGGCGTCATCGCCTTCGAGGCGCTCGGCGTCGGACTGGGCACCGCCGCGTTCACCGCGTTCATCGCGCGCACCACCGACCCGCGCTACACGGCGACGCAGTTCGCATTGTTCACGAGCCTAGCCGCCGTGCCGCGATCGCTGATCAACGCGACGACCGGGTGGATCGTCGACGCCATCGGCTGGTTCGACTTCTATCTGTTGTGCATGGCGCTGGCGCTTCCCGGCATGGCGCTGCTGTTGCGCGTGGCGCCGTGGAATGCGCCACTGCCCAGCGCCGACGCGCCGGCGGCGGCCAAGGCCTGACGCGACTTACCCTGGGACTTCAACCGGCGGCACGCTCGAGCGCTTCGTGCAGCTTGAGCCACTCAGCCTCGTCTCGCGCGAGCTCCCAGGTCAGGTCACCGCGCCGCGCGAGCGACGCGATCAGCCGCTCCTTGTTCTCTTCGATGTAGGCCTCGGAGGTCGCGAGCCACTCGTCGAGGCCGCGTTTTTCGGTCGACAGCAGATCGATCCTCTGCTCGATGCGCTCGATCTTCTGCTGCAGCGGCTTGCGCAGATCCGACAGGCGCTGCCGCGCCTCGGCTTCGGCGCGCTTTTGCGTCTTGCGGTGGGGCGACGCGGTTGCGGCATCGACCACGGTCGCCGCACTCTCGCGCCCGCGTCCGGCCAGTACCCATTGCCGGTAGTCGTCCAGGTCGCCGTCGAAAGGCGCAAGCGCGCCGTCGGCGACCAGCCACAGCTCGTCGGCGGTGGCGCGCAGCAGGTGGCGGTCGTGTGCGACGACGATCAGCGCCCCGGTGTAGTCCTGCAGTGCCTCGGTCAGCGCTTCGCGCATGTCGATGTCGAGATGATTGGTCGGTTCGTCGAGCAGCAGGAGATTCGGCCGCTGGCGCACCAGCAACGCGAGCGTCAACCGCGCCTTTTCTCCGCCGGAAAATTCCCGCACCGGTGCGCTGACCCGGTCGCCGCGAAAATCGAAGCCGCCGAGAAAGTCGCGGAACGCTTGCTCACGCGTGCCGGGCTCGATCTGCTGCAGATGCCACAGCGCGCTTTGATCGAGGCGAAGCTGCTCGACCTGGTGCTGGGCAAAATAGCCGATCGACAGACCCTGCGCGGCCAGGCGTTCGCCGCTCGCGGGTGCGAGCTCCCCGGCGATCGCACGCAACAGCGTCGATTTGCCCGCCCCATTGGGGCCCAGGAGCCCGATGCGCGCGCCGGCCAGGATGGCCCAGTCGACGTCGGTGAGTATCGCCTTGTCGCCGTAGCCGAGCGTCGCGTGATCGAGCTTGAGCAGCTGTCGCGCGTGGATGGTGGTGGCCGGGAATTCGAAGGAGAACGGACTGTCGACGTGGGCCGCGGCGATCAGCTCCATTCGCTCGAGCGCCTTGATCCGGCTTTGTGCCTGCCTGGCCTTGGTCGCCTTGGCGCGGAAGCGATCGATATATGAACGCAGGTGCGCGATCTGCTTCTGTTGCTTGACATACGCCGAATGCTGCAACGCCAGCGCCAGCGCGCGCTCGCGCTCGAACTGGGTGTAATTGCCGGTATAAAGGCGCAGCTTGTTGCTGTCGAGGTGCGCGACCTCGGTGACCACTGCGTCGAGAAAATCGCGATCGTGCGCGATCAGCAGCAAGGTACCGGGATAGCGTTCCAGCCAGTCCTCCAGCCAGAGCACGGCGTCCAGGTCGAGGTGATTGGTCGGTTCGTCGAGCAACAACAAGTCGGAGCGGCACATTAGCGCCTGCGCGAGATTCAAGCGCATCCGCCAGCCGCCGGAAAAGCTCGCCACCGGCTCCGCCTGTCGCGCGGCGCTGAAACCCAGGCCCGCGAGCAGCGACGCCGCCCGTGCCCGCGCGCCGTAGCCGCCGATCGCCTCGAATCGGTGATGCAGCTCGGCCAGCTCCTCGCCGCCGGCATGCGGATCGGTTTCCGCGGTGGTTTCGGCGTCCTGCAGCGCGCGCTGGACCCGGCGCAATTCGGCGTCGCCGTCGAGGACATAGTCGATCGCCGGCGCCGCGACCGCCGGAGTTTCCTGCGCCACGTGCGCGATCACCCAAGCCGGCGGCAGCGCGACCTCGCCCGCGTCCTGCGAGAGCTCGCCGCGCAGCAGCGCGAACAGCGACGACTTGCCGCTGCCGTTGGCCCCGATCAGGCCGACCTTGTGTCCCGGGTGGACGGTCAGCGACGCGCCTTCGAGCAGACGCTTGTTGCCGCGGGACAGCGTCAAATTGCTCAGTCGCAGCATGGTACGGCGTTACAGCCCATAGTCGTACTCGATGATCAGTGGAGCGTGACCAGCGCGGCCAAAGGCAGAACCGCCGTGGTCACAGCACATAGTCATAGTCGATGATCAGCGGGGCATGATCGGAAAATCTCCGGTTGGTATAGATCGCGGCCGCACGAGCCTTGGCGGCGATGCCTGCCGTTGCGATCTGATAATCGATGCGCCAGCCGACATTCTTGGCCCAGGCCTGGCCGCGATTCGACCACCAGGTGTACTGGTCGGGCTCGCGATTGATGCGGCGAAAGACGTCGACAAAGCCCAGCTCGTCGAAAACCCGCGACAGCCACGCCCGCTCTTCAGGCAGAAAACCCGAATTCTTCTGATTGCCGCGCCAGTTCTTCAGATCGATCGGCTGGTGCGCAATGTTCCAGTCGCCGCACAGGATCACTTCGCGGCCGGCGTCGCGCAGCCGCTGGAGGTGAGGCAGGAATTCGGCCAGAAAGCGGAACTTGGCGAGTTGGCGCTCCGGCGAGCTCGACCCGGACGGCAGATAGACGCTGATCACGGTGAGCTTGCCGAAATCGGCCTCCAGATAGCGGCCCTCGGCGTCGAACTCGTTGCTGCCGAAACCGCTGCGGACCGGCACCGCGCGGCGGGCATACAGGGCGACGCCGCTGTAGCCTTTCTTTTGTGCGTGATGAAACGCGGCGTGGGATTTTCGCGGCGCCCGCAGCGCCTTCGGGACGTCGTCGGGATGAGCCTTGATCTCCTGCAGGCAAACGACATCCCAGGGCTCGATGCGCCTGAGCCAGCGCACGAGGCCCTTGCGTTCCGCGGCGCGGATGCCGTTGACGTTGAGTGTGACAATGCGCATGTGGGTTTTGCGTCGGTCCGGACGCTGCCGCGGCGCGGAGTTTACACGACGACTCCGCCCGGTCGCCCTGGCGGCTGCGACGAAGCCCGCGCGGTATAATCTGCGGTCGATTTCCCCGCCGCGCAACGCCCTTCAATGTCCGACTTCCGGCAGGATTTTCTCGAATTCGCCTTGGCACGCGACGTGCTTCGATTTGGTGCGTTCGTCACCAAGGCGGGCCGCAAGACACCCTACTTTTTCAACGCGGGGCTTTTCAACGACGGAGCGAGTTTGGGCGAGCTGGGCCGGTACTACGCCACGGCGTATCTGGCCTCGGATGTGCGTTGCGATCAACTGTACGGCCCGGCCTACAAAGGCATTACGCTGGCCGCGGTGACGGCTGTCGCCCTCGCCGAAAAAGGTCACAATTTGCCGTTCAGTTTCAATCGCAAGGAAGCCAAGGATCACGGCGAGGGTGGCGTGATCGTCGGCGCCGCGCTCAGGGGCCGGGTGCTGATCGTCGACGACGTG
This sequence comes from Betaproteobacteria bacterium, assembly GCA_039933695.1. Classification (GTDB taxonomy): domain Bacteria; phylum Pseudomonadota; class Gammaproteobacteria; order Burkholderiales; family Casimicrobiaceae; genus PALSA-1003. The sequence goes on from JBDTNP010000271.1 coordinate 4,253, forward strand.
ATCACCGACGGCGGGGCCAAGCGTGAGGCGATCGAGCTGATCCGGACCCAAGGCGCGATCGCTGCCGGCGTGCTGATCGCGTTCGACCGGATGGAGCGGGGTCGCGGCGAGCGCTCGGCGGTGCAGGAGTTGGAGCGGGAGTTTGGCCTCCCGGTCGTGGCGATCGCGACGCTCGACGACTTGCTGAAGCTGCTGGCGCGGCGCGGCGAGCTGGCGCAGCAGCGGCGCGACGTGCTCTCGTATCGTGAGCAATACGGGGTTGCCGCCTGAAGCGGCGCGAAATACCGAATCGAAAAGGCTCATTGTGAAAGTTGACCATTCTTGGTTGTCGGCAGCCGGATCGACGGGAGCGCTCGTCATCATCGGCTTGGTCTGCGCCGCAGGCGCGGCCAACGGCGCGGGCGTGTACAAATGGGTGGACGACCAGGGCGTCGTCCACTACACCGACCGCATACCGCCGGAGTCGGTCAGCAAGGGCGCCACGGTTCTCGACAAGCAGGGCCGATCAGTCAAGACGATCGAGCCGGCGCCGACGGCGGAGCAGCGCAAGGCGATCGAGGTCGAGGTGGAGCGACAGCGCGATGTCGCCAAAGCGAACGCGGAGCAGGCGCGGCGAGACAGGGCGCTCACCCAGTCATTCTCCAGCGAGGCGGAGATCGACGTCGCCCGCGCCCGGGCAGTCTCGACGATGGAGGCCCAATTGGCGACGATCGGCGCCTATATTGCCGACATGACGCGCCGCAAGCAGGATCTGGAAAAGCGCAAGGCCGGCTATGGCGGCAAGGCGGTGCCGGTGGCGGTGGAAAACGAGCTCACGTCGGTCACCGACGAGTTGGCGCGGCAGACCGCTCTGCTCGCGCAGAAAAAGGAGGCGCTGGCCGCCGTCGGCAAGAAGTACGA
>JBDTNP010000272.1:0-1824 GCA_039933695.1 Betaproteobacteria bacterium
AAAATTCCGAGGTTGCAGCATCGACGATCGGCCGCAAGCAGGCAGTGCAATGACGGTTTCCAAACTCGCCGACGCAGAAGGACAGGCGCCCGAGCCGACCGCTCCGGGCCAGCCCGGCGCCGCACGCGCCAATCTGTACGTCGCGCGCATGCTGCAGCAGCATCTGGTCGACGAGCCGGCGGCCAAGAGCTGGACCGGCGACGGCAGCGCCGTGCTGGTCGATATTTCGGGATTCACCAAGCTGTCCGAAGCGCTGGCGCGCAAGGGCCGCGAAGGCGCCGAGCAGATCACCGAACTGATCGGGCGCATTTTCGAGCTGATGCTCGCGGTCGCCTACGACAGCGGCGGCAGCCTGCTCAAGTTCGGCGGCGACGCGCTGCTGCTGTGGTTCGAAGGCGACGGTCATGCGCCACGCGCGTGCCGTTCGACGTTGCTGATGCGCGACGTGCTGCGCGAGGTCGGCGCGGTCGAGCTCCCCGGCGTCAGTGCGACGCTGCGGATGTCGCAAGGCGTGCACTCGGGACGCTTTCATTTTTTTGCCGTGGGCAGTGCGCATCTGGAACTGCTTCCGGTCGGCCCGGCGTGGAGCCGGCTGGTCGCAATGCAGCACGCTGCCGATCCCGATGAGATTCTGATCAGCGCCGAGACGGCGGCTCTGGTGCCCCGCGACTGCGTCGACGAACCGAAGGGCCCCGGTCTGGTGCTGCGGGAGGAGCCTCCCGGATACGGCGACAAAATGCCGCGCAGGCCTCGCCCGCAGATGTCGACGGAAATGGTCGCGCATTGCCTTCCTCCGGCGATACGCGCGCACGTGATGGGCGGCGGAGGCATTCCGGAGCACCGGCCTGTCACGATTGCGTTCATCCGTTTCGAGGGCACCGACGCGCTGATCGAAGAGCGCGGCGCGCCGGCCGCGGCCGACGCTCTGCATCGCCTGCTGAGCGTGGTCGAGACCGCCGTGGACGAGCAGGGCGTCTCTTTTCTCGCGTCCGACGTCGATGCCGACGGCGGCAAGCTGATCCTGACCGGTGGGGCGCCGAAAGCGACAGGCAACGACGAGGAGCGGATGCTGCTCGCGTTGCGCAAGATCGTATCGAGCGAGTTGCCCATCCCTGTGCGGATCGGGGTCCATCGCGGCGCCGTATTCGCCGGCGACATCGGCCCGATCTATCGCCGCGCCTACACGGTGATGGGCGATGCGGTCAATCTGGCCGCGCGATTGATGGCCAGGGCCGACCCCGGGCACATTTACGCCACGACGGATGTGCTCGACCGTTCGAATACCGCGTTCGAAGCGACGCGGCTCGAACCGTTCGCGGTCAAGGGCAAGGCCGAGCCGGTTCAGGCCTGGGCGGTCGGGCGCGCACAAAGCTCGAAGGCGCGTCAGGTGTCGTCGCAACGCCTGCCGCTCACCGGGCGCAACGCCGAGCTGGGCATCATGCGCAAAGCCTTCGCCAGTGCACGCTCGGGGGCAGGCCGGGTGATCGAAGTCGTCGGCGACTCGGGAATCGGCAAGACCCGTCTGCTCGAGGCGTTGCGCGACGCGGCGGCCGGCCTCAACAAGCAACGCGCGACCTGCGAAGCCTATACCGCGTCTGCGCCGTATGCGGTGTGGAGCGAGCTGCTGCGTGAATACATGAAGTTCGGGCGCGAAGATCCGGAGACGGTCATCGTCGAGCGCCTTCGCGAAGAAGTCGTAAAGAGCGCTCCCGATCTGGTGCCGTGGCTGCCGCTGATTGCGGTCGCGTTCGGCCTCGAGGTCGCGGCCACGCCCGAGGTCGAAATGCTGGCGCAGGCGAACCGCCGCGCGAAGGTGCACGAATC
>JBDTNP010000273.1:0-3990 GCA_039933695.1 Betaproteobacteria bacterium
CGCCGGGAACGAAATCGACCGAGAGGCCCAGCCTGTCGGCCATCTTGCGCCACAGGGTCGCGAAGTGCCCGGTCTCGAACATCAGCACGCGATCGCCGGGCGAGAGCGTATTGACCAGCGCCGCTTCCCACGCGCCGGTGCCCGACGCCGGGTAGATGACGATCGGCGACGACGTCTGGAAGACACGCTTCAGGCCATCGAGAATTTCCAGCGTCAGGCGCGCGAACTCCGGCCCGCGATGGTCGATCGTCGGATGGTCGAGCGCGCGCAGCACGCGGTCGGGCACGTTGGTCGGCCCAGGAATCTGCAGAAAATGCCGGCCGCTCGGGTGGTCGTCGAGTTTCAGCATGCGCGTGGTCGATGGTGCCGGAATGGAAGGCTCGAAATCGCCGCAGCCATTATCGAAGCCATCGCCGGCGAGGTATAGTCGCATTGTACAACTGCGATCCCGATTTTAAGCCAAATCCTCGAGATGAATTCTGCGCTGGAACGACCGGTCGCGATCGACGGCCGGTTCAAGCGTGCCTTCGACTCGTCGCTGCTCGCGCGGCGGCTCTCCGAGGCATGCCGCGGCGACGTGCTGTTCGACGCCGCGTCGCGCGGGCGCTACGCGACCGACGCTTCGATCTACCAGATCGAGCCGATCGGCGTCGTCGTCCCCCGCGACGAGGACGACGTGCGCGATGCGCTCGCCGTCGCGCGCGAGCTCAAGGTTGCGGTGTTGCCGCGCGGCGCGGGATCGTCGCAATGCGGGCAGACGGTCGGCGATGCGCTGGTGATCGATCACAGCAAGTCGCTGTGCCGCATCCTCGCGTTCGACGACGACGCGATGACGGCTACCGTGCAGCCGGGCGTCGTCCTCGATCAGCTGAACGCCTTCCTGAAGCCGCACGGCGTCTGGTTCCCGGTCGATGTCAGCACCTCGGCGCAGGCGACGATCGGCGGCATGGCGGGCAACAATTCCTGCGGCTCGCGCTCGATCGAATACGGCAACATGGTGCACAACGTCGCCGGCATCGACGCGATCCTGGCCGACGGCAGCGAGATCGCGTTCGGCCCGCTCGACCGGATGCGGCGCGAGGGCCGCGGCGGCGAGATCGTCGCCGGCCTTTCGGCGATCGCGGCCGCCGAGCGCGCCGAAGTCGAGCGGATGGTGCCCAAGGTATTGCGCCGGGTCGGCGGCTACAACCTCGATCTCTTTGCGCCGCAGAGTGTGCGCCCGTACACCGCCGACGGCTCGGTCAATCTCGCGCACGTTCTGGTCGGCTCCGAAGGCACGCTCGCCTGGTCGTCTCACCTGACGCTGGCTCTCGCACCGCTGCCGCGCCACAAGACGTTGGGCGTGGTCAACTTCCCGTCGTTCTACCGGGCGATGGCGGCGGCGCAGCACATCGTGCGCCTCAAACCCACCGCGGTCGAACTGGTCGATCGCACGATGATCGACCTGGCCCGCGCCAATCCGGCGTTCCGTCCGGTGATCGAGCGCGCGTTGATCGGCGCGCCCGCAGCGATCCTGCTGGTCGAGTTCTCCGGCGAGGATGCCGCCGCGCAGGCGACGAGGCTCGATCGGCTGGCCGAGCTGGTCGGCGACCTCGGCCTGCCCGACGCGGTCGTGCGGATCGAAGGCGCGCAGGCGCAGAAGGCGCTATGGGAAGTGCGCAAGGCGGGCCTCAACATCATGATGTCGATGAAAGGCGACGGGAAGCCGGTGTCGTTCATCGAGGACTGCGCGGTGCCGCTCGAGCATCTGGCCGAGTACACCGACCGATTGACTGAAATCTTCCGGAAGCACGGCACCAGCGGCACCTGGTATGCGCACGCCAGCGTTGGCACCTTGCACGTGCGGCCGATCCTCGACATGCGGCGCGACGGCGCGACCAAGATGCGGGCGATCGCCGAGGAAGCCGCCGCGATGGTGCGCGAGTACAAGGGAGCGTATTCGGGCGAGCACGGCGACGGCCTGTGCCGCGGCGAATGGGTCGCCTGGCAGTTCGGACCGCGACTGAACGCCGCGTTCGGCGCGGTCAAGAGGTTGTTCGACCCCGATAACCGGATGAATCCCGGCAAGATCGTCGCGACGCCGAAAATGGACGACACCTCGCTGTTCCGCTTCAGCCCGCGATACGACAGGGTTCCGGTCCAGCCGAAGCTCGACTGGTCGGCATGGAACGTCGAGCGCGATCCGGCGACCGGCGAAGAAAGCGCGCCCGGGACCGGAAGCGACGTCACGCAAGGGCTGGCCAGGGCGGTCGAGATGTGCAACAACAACGGTCACTGCCGCAAGTTCGACGCCGGCGTCATGTGCCCGAGCTACCGGGTCACGCGCGACGAGCAGCATACGACGCGCGGGCGCGCGAATACGCTGCGCCTCGCGCTGTCGGGACAGCTCGCGGGCGAGGACCTGGGCGGTGACGCCGTGCATGCAGCGCTCGATCTGTGCGTCTCGTGCAAGGCCTGCCGGCGCGAATGTCCGACCGGCGTCGACATGGCCAAGATGAAGATCGAGTCGCTGGCCGCGTACAACCAGCGGCACGGCGTCCCGCTGCGCGAGCGCCTGATCGCGCATCTGCCGCGCTATGCGCCGATGGTTTCGCGCGTGGCGTGGCTTGCCAACCTGCTGACCCGCCTTCCCGGTGCGGCCAAGCTGGCCGAATCCTGGCTCGGGCTTTCGGCGCGGCGCCGGCTGCCGGTCTGGCACGGCAGCTTGCTGCGCCGAACATCATCGGACGACGCCGGGGCGACGCCCGGCGTAGACGGACGCGAAGCCGTGCTCTTCGTCGACACATTCAGCAACTATTTCGCCCACCGGGGCGCAGCCGACGCGCGCCGCGTCCTCGAGGCTGCCGGATACACGGTGCACACCAACGCGAGTCCTGGCGAACGGCCGCTGTGCTGCGGACGAACCTTTCTCGCCGCGGGGCTGGTCGACGAGGCGAAGGCCGAGGCCCGGCGCACATTGGCGGCGCTGGCCCCCTACGCGACGCGCGGCGTGGCGATCGTCGGGCTCGAGCCCTCGTGCCTGTTCGGCATGCGCGACGAATATCTAAGCTACGGGCTGGGCGACGATGCCGCGCTCGTTGCGCGCCACGCGATGTTGTTCGAAGAGTTGCTGGTGCGCGAACGCGCTGCCGGACGGCTGACCTTGCCGTTGAAGCCGCTGCCGCAAATCGAGGCGCTGCTGCACGGGCATTGTCATCAAAAAGCCTTCGCTGTGATGACGCCGACCGAGACGGTGCTCGGCTGGATACCGGGCCTCGCGACGACGACGGTCGCGTCCGGCTGTTGCGGCATGGCCGGGGCGTTCGGCTATCAGGCGGAGCACCACGAGCTGTCGATGCAGATGGCCGAACAGGCGCTGCTGCCGGCCGTGCGCGCGGCCTCCGCCGCGACCCTGGTCGTGGCCGACGGCTTCAGCTGCCGGCACCAGATCCGCGATGGCGCCGGGCGCGATGCGATGCACGTGGCGAGCGTGCTGGCGATGGCGCTGGACTGAAGCTGCCTTCGGCCGCGGACTGGCACATCGCGCCCGGTTCGCGCAAAATTGTCGCCATGAACCAGCACGACAAACGCCGGCGCGCCGCACGCTGCCCGCAATGCGGCAAGACTGCCGACCTGACGCCCGATAACCCGTTCCGGCCGTTCTGCTCGGAGCGCTGCAAGCTGATCGACCTCGGCGCGTGGGCCGCCGAGTCGTATCGCGTGCCCGTCGCGGAAGACCCGGCCGACCCCGACGCCGACGAAGCGAAGTCGGAACGCTCCTAGCGGATTCGAACCGGCAGCGATCCCCACGCGGCGCGTCGCAGCGCGACACCGTGCGCGCCGTGCGCGAGCGCGACGTCGAGGTCCTCGGGCGAGAGACCGCCCAGCGCGTAGACCGGCATCGGCGAGCCGGCAGCGAGTTCGGCGAAACGCTGCCAACCCAGCGGACGCGCGTTCGGATGCGTCGGCGTATCGGCCACCGGTCCGAGCACGACGAAGTCGACGCCGAGC
>JBDTNP010000274.1:0-2600 GCA_039933695.1 Betaproteobacteria bacterium
TGCTCCTGAGCTTGCCCATGCGCAGGAACTTGCGCGCCTGGTCCGGATCGCCGAGGTTGTAGGCAAGCTCGAACTCGCGCTGGATCGGTCCCAGATTCGAGCGCTCGAGCACCTGGAAGTTGGCGCTGCTGAGCTCGACCTCGCCGAAGTCAGCGATGTTGTTCGCAGTGAATTTCTGCAGGAACGTCGCGTTATTGCTCTTGATTTCGCCCGGGATGACGATCACCGCGGGGCCTTTCTTTTTCGCGTTCGTGTACTCGACCGGCGCGTACATCGCCTGATCCGCCGAGGCATTGGCTCGCTGCGAGGTATCGCTCCCCGCGGTCGGCGAAGGGTTGCCGAACCTGGGCTGACCGGACGCCAGCGATGCGAGCGCCAGCAGCGTGGCGCCGAGCGCGACGGCGGAATAACGGACGGACTTGCGATTGCTCATGGCGATTGCTCCTGTCAAATTCCTGTCGATACCGAGTTGAAGCGCCTCATTTCGACGCGGGCTTCCTGGCGCCGGCCAGTCCGGCCCTGGTGCAGTAATCCGCGTACAGCTTGGCCACGACTTCATCGGCATTTTCGCTAACCAGGGTCAGCGCCATGCGCCCGACGTCAGCACCCGCGTACGAGCTCGAATGCGCCTGCGCGGTGGAAATCTGCCTGCCATCGCTGCCGGCAAGATTGAAATCCATGTTCACCGAAACCTGGTTGACGTTCATCATCGGGTTCTTCTGCGCGTGCGACGAGATGAGCCCCCGCAGAATGAAGCTCGCGCCCAGCCTTTTCGACGCCGCCAGCGCCGCGTCGGGATCGTTGCGAAAATACGCATCGATCTCGGCCTGCGCGATCTGCCGGCGAATCTCCTCCGGCGTGTAACTGCGAAGCCCGAGCCCGCGCAACCTCGTGTTGATCGCCTGGAAATGCGGGCCATAATTCTGCTGCTGCGCGTAAATCACGCCGTTGGATCGCATCTCGCCGATGATCACCATGATCTTCTTGCCTTTGAGATCAGCTCGACATGGCGTCGACAGCTGCTCGGCGATCCGGCTCTGCTTCGCTTCGCTTTCGGCCCGGTCGGCATCGTCCTGCTCCGAAAACTTGAAACCCTCGGCAGCAGCGGCCGGTCCGGCCGCCAGCGCGGCAAGGGTGAAGAAGATCGCGAAGACGGGCTTCGGTCGCATCAGGACTCGCAAGCAATGCGCAGGGGAAACGCCGCGCGGGCGATCGGGTACGGCAACCGTCGAAGGTTAGCGCAACGGTGCCCGGAAATCCACAGCGAATATTCGGCATTTGCCGCCGCCCGCCGCTCTGTGGGCGACAGCAAGTGGCCGCTACTTGGGCGCGGCTTTGTCCTGCTTTGCCGCGGACTTGCGCGCCCTTTTCGCGGCCCCGGCGGGCGCGGCGTCGTTGGCCGCGGTATCCGACGCGGTCTTCGCGGACGCGCCCCCGCCTTTGTCCGCTGCCTTCGCCCTGCCGGCGGCCGACGCCGGCGTCTTCCACTGGACGCCTTGCGCCTTCAGTAGCGCGTTCACCGCTTCGGACAATTCATTGACGCGCTCGCTCAAGCGTTCGACATCGGCCGACGTATGGACGCCAAGCTTGCCCAGCGCCCGCGATACCCGATTCTCGAACACCTGCTCGAGCTTGTCCCAGGTTCCACCGGCCATCGCCTGCATCTCCTTGGCCTTGGACATCGCGGCGCCGCGCGCGGCATCGGCCGTTTCCGCTGCGGCCTTGCGCGTCCTGGCCTCGAGCACTTCGCCCTGCTTCACCAGCGTGTCGAACACCTTGGCGCCGCCTTCCTGCGCTTTGGAAAAGGCACCCAGTCCTGCGAGCCAGATCTGGTGCGACGAGGCAAGCACGGACTTCGAAAGACCTTGCGCCTGCCCCGCGGTTTTCGCCCCCATTGCAGCCTTGGCTTTTTTCAACATGGTCGGTCTCCTCGAAAATGCTTGTCGGTCGGTCATTGTATTCGACCGACTTAGAGAAATCATACTAATGCCGCCGCCGCGCCGGGCCAAACACGGCGCCGTATAATGCCCGCGACATGCGCAACCGTGCGGTCGCGCTTGTCGCCCGACAAGGCAGATCCGGATTCATGCCGGCGGTCCCGGGCCGCGCACCGTGCCCATGGGAGGACGCGATGGCTTATTTCGTTACCGGCGGAACAGGATTCATCGGCCGTTTTCTCGTCCAGAACCTGCTCAAGCACGACGAACCGGTCTATCTGCTGGTGCGCAAGAGCGCCCTGAAGAAGCTTCCGGCGCTGCGCCAGACCTGGGGCGTCGACGACAAGCGGGTGATCGCGATCGTCGGAGACCTGGCCAAGCCGGACCTGGGTGTCGCGGCAGAAGACTTGAAGCGCCTCAAGGGCAAGGTCGACCACCTTTTCCATCTGGCGGCGATCTACGATCTCGCCGCCAGCGCCGAGGATCAACAGCGCGCGAACATCGACGGCACGCGCCACGCCGTCGAATTCGCTCACGGCGTTCAAGCCGGATGCTTCCATCACGTGAGCTCGATCGCGGCGGCCGGCCTCTACGACGGCGTCTTTCGCGAAGACATGTTCGAGGAAGCCGAGGACCTCGATCATCCGTACTTCCGCACCAAGC